>JBGCGI010000058.1:0-41223 GCA_045110715.1 Rubripirellula sp. | reverse complement strand
CGTTTCTATACAACCAACGTGGTCACCAACGACTGCGTTTGATCTCGGTCAACGCGAAAACGGCGGAACCTCGTGTCACGATCGACGAAGCGAGTGAGACCTTTATCTGTTATTCCAGCAAGACGTTTCTGAAGCGGATGGATGCAACAGAGGAAGCAATTTGGATGAGTGAGCGGGATGGTTGGAATCACCTGTACCTGATCGACACAAAGACGGGGAAGATGAAGAATCGAATCACTGCCGGTCATTGGGTCGTGCGAGAAGTCGAGCGTGTCGACGAACAGGCTCGTCAAATCTACGTCAAGGTTTCAGGGATTGATCCCGACCAAGATCCCTATCATCTACACCTGATCCGCGTCGACTTCGATGGCAAGAATCTCGTGCGTCTGACCGCAGGTGACGGCGATCATCGTTGGCAGTTCGCCGAGAACAATGAGTTCTTGATCGACACGTATTCACGAGTGGACCTGCCGCAGATCACGGAACTGCGTCGCGCGGACACGGGCGAGCTTGTTTGTGAGCTTGAACGGGCCGACGCGACGGAACTAGAAGCGATTTCCTGGCAGCCTCCCCAGCGATTCGTGGCCAAAGGACGCGATGGGGAAACCAACATTCACGGCATCATCGTTCGTCCAACAAACTTTGATCCCAAGCGAAAGTATCCCGTTCTGGAAGCGATCTACGCGGGCCCGCATTCGTCTTTCGTTCCTCGGCGTTTCGGATTGCATGCGAGCTTGTATTCGATGGCAGAGCTGGGATTCATCGTCGTCAAGATCGACGGCATGGGAACCAGTCATCGCAGCAAGGCATTTCACGATGTCTGTTGGCAGAACCTGGGCGATAGCGGATTTCCTGATCGTATCGCGTGGATCAAGGCAGCCAGTGAGCAGCACTCGGAAATGGACCTTTCGCGGGTGGGGATTTGGGGCGGTTCGGCTGGCGGACAAAGCGCGATGCGAGCGCTGATTGCACACGGCGACTTCTATCACGCAGCGGTTGCCGACTGTGGTTGTCACGACAATCGGGTGGACAAAATCTGGTGGAACGAGCAGTGGATGGGATACCCAATCGCGTCTCACTACCAAGACCAGTCAAACGTGACTCAGGCGCATCGCATGCAGGGTGACTTGATGCTGATCTGGGGCGAACTCGATCGAAACGTCGATCCGGCCAGCACGATGCAAGTCATCGATGCGTTGGTCAAAGCCAATAAAGACTTCGAACAGCTGATCATGCCGGGTGTGGGACACGGCGCGGCAGGGCATCCCTATGCGAAACGCCGTCAAGCCGACTTCTTCATTCGAAAACTCTGGGGGCGTACGCCGCGCGCCGATCAATAGCAAAGCAGAATCGCTAGATTCGCCAGAATGCGTTTCTTGAGCTCATGATGAAGGTCGATCACTTTAGCGGCATCGTGATCAGCAGACCCGCCGCACGATCCTGGGTTGTGTTACGATTCTTTACGTGGCACTTGAGACATTGTGACGCCAGCCGAATGCGACCAGCAAAACGGTATTGTTTTGCTCCGGCCATCGCGAATTCCTGCTTGCCCTTCGCAATTTCTTTGGCGGCTTTCCTCTCAAAATCGTCGCGCGGATTGTGATCTACATTGAGCACGTCCGTTTGCACATTGAGCCATCGTACTTCGACGTGGTGTCCCTCCAAGAGCGCGTGAAACACGTCCTCCAAAGATGCGGAGGGAATCGCATGCGCGTTGTCCTCATCAAAGAAGTCACGATGCATGACTTGCAATGCACCACGGATCATCTCGTGAAGCAGTCTCGCCCGGGCAAGTGCCTCGTGGGGCGTTTTCGCAATGTTGACTGTTTCGCGATCGCTTGTGTTTTCGTCTCCAAGCGAGCTGCCGGATGGGAAAACAAGGGTCAAAAAGCAAGCAGCAATTGTGGTGAGCAATTTGGCTCGATGGAGATTCATTGAAGGTTTCTCGTTCCATGCGGTGGTGGGAAGCCGTTGAGGCATCATAGGTCGGCGCCGGCGCTGCGCGGACGATGGATCGTCCGATTGGCTGTCCGTCTAACAAAGTTGAAACCGCTCCGTTTTGCGAGCGAGAGGTGAGCGAAACCGCGCGCGGCTGTGCTCTATCGGGCGGTCTATCGGCAAACAGATGCAGTCACCGGATGTTGAGATTTGCAAACTGCCCACTGCAGGCGAGCAAGCTGTGGCGTAACGACGCATTTCGAGCACATCCGCACGGTTTTTCATTCGTTGGCACGGTTGTTGAAGTGCAACGGTCACTTCCCTTCGATTACGTCCTGACTTCTGAAGCAATCCACGGGCCAACTGTCAAAGATGACCACTGCGAACGAACCGGAATCAACAGTCTCCAATGTTGGTTCAGCCGAGAATGAGATGGAGCAATTTTCCTACGATGACGACATCGTCCGCAAGTTCATCACCGCGACGATTGTCTGGGGGTTGGTCGCAACGCTAGTTGGGTTGATCGTTGCTGTGATCCTGGTGGTGCCGCAGCTCACCGGAGGTTTGCCCTGGCTGTCGTTCGGTCGTTTGCGGCCGCTACACACAAACGCGGCGATCTTCGCTTTTGCTGGCAACGGAATTTTTGCCGCGATCTACTACAGCACTCAAAGGCTGTGCAAGGCTCGGATGTGGAGTGACAAACTGAGTCGGATTCACTTCTGGGGATGGCAGGCAATCATCGTTTCAGCTGCGATCACGTTGCCTTTGGGAATCACGCAAAGTCGTGAGTATGCGGAATTGGAATGGCCGATCGACATCGCGATTGCGATCGTTTGGCTCGTGATTTTTGGTGGCAACTTCTTGATGACCTTGGTGCATCGGCGCGAACGGCACATGTACGTCGCGCTTTGGTTCTACATTGCCACGATCGTGACGGTCGCGCTGCTACACGTGTTCAACAACTTGGTGATTCCTGCAGGGGCATTCAAGGGATACAGTATCTATGCGGGCGTGCAAGACGCGTTCATGCAGTGGTGGTATGGGCACAACGCGGTCGCATTCTTTCTGACGACTCCGTTCCTGGGGTTGATGTACTACTTTCTGCCCAAGGCGGCCGAGCGACCGGTGTTTAGTTACCGGTTGAGCATCATTCACTTCTGGTCGTTGGTCTTCATCTACATTTGGGCGGGCCCTCACCATTTGCACTACACGGCGCTTCCTGAGTGGGCGACCACCATGGGAATGCTGTTCAGCTTGATGCTCTGGATGCCCAGTTGGGGCGGCATGATCAATGGACTGCTGACTCTGCGTGGCGCGTGGCACAAAGTGGCCACGGACGCTGTGCTGAAGTTCTACGTGGTAGGAATCACGTTTTACGGCATGTCAACATTTGAGGGACCGTTACTCTCGATCAAATCAATCAACGCACTGAGCCATTACACCGATTGGACGATCGCGCACGTTCACTCGGGGGCGCTGGGATGGAACGGCTTCATGATCTTCGGCATGCTCTATTGGCTGTTGCCTCGAGTGTTCCAAACGAAACTCTGGAGCGAGAAGCTGATGGGGCTTCACTTTTGGGTGGGGACCATTGGGATCTTGCTGTACATCATCCCGATCTACGCTGCTGGTTTGATGCAGGGGATGATGTGGCAAGAGATGGACGAGACGGGGCACCTGGCTTACCCGGACTTCATCGAGACCATTCAAGAGATCGTTCCACTGTGGTGGGTTCGTGTCCTTGCTGGCGTGCTGTATGTCAGTGGCGTCGTGATGCTCGCGATCAACGCCATGATGACGTGGATCAGTCGTCCGAGTACTTATCAGGTTCCTGTTCACTCCGCTCCACGACTGACGGGCGAATTCATCGACCCGCCTGAGCCAGAGAGTGAACTGAAAGACGTTCCGATGCTGGACGCTGGGAAGAAGTTGCTGGTTTGGAGCCGAATGGGGTGGCATAGAAACTGGGAACGCTTGCCAGTCAAGTTCACCGTGCTGACGACGATCGCAGTTTTGGTGGCAACGCTATTCGAGGCGATTCCAACATTCCTGATTCGCAGCAATATCCCAACGATTGCAACGGTCCAGCCCTACACGCCACTGGAACTGGCAGGTCGACACATTTATGTATCGGAGGGTTGCTACAACTGCCATTCGCAAATGATTCGACCAATGGTGGCCGAAACGAAGCGGTACGGGGAGTACAGCAAGCCGGGCGAGTTCATCTACGACCGTCCTTTTCAGTGGGGAAGCCGTCGAATCGGACCGGACCTTGCACGCGAGGGTGGGAGGCAAAGTAGCTTCTGGCATTGGCAACACTTTGAACGCCCTGACTACGTGTCGGAAGGTTCTGTGATGCCGAGCTACAAGCATCTGCTCGAAGCGGACTTGAACTTCAAAGAGATCGAGCCGCACGTTCGCGCTGCAGCCTTCTTGGGTGCCCAATACGACTTTGACCTTTCCAGCACCGAGGCTGTCGCTCGCAAGCAGGCCGAGAAGCTTGCCGCCGAAATCGTTTCCCAAGGTGGTCCCGCCATGACTTTCGAGAAGCAAGGCATCGCGTTGATCGCCTACCTGCAGCGAGTTGGTACCGACTTGTTCAAAACGCCCGAGCCTGAACAGCAGCCTGGCGATGCCGAATCGGCGGCAGCAGATGCTCCGCAACCAATTGTTTCAACAGAAAATGAGGTGAGCCAATGATTAGGGATCTGGTGAGTGCACTGGACTACTCGCTTTGCGCCGAGGTGGCGCTGGCGATGTTTGTGGGCTCCTTCGCAGTGATGCTGTATGGCACTTTGCGACTGAGTAGTAAAGCAACGGAGCGGTTCGCTTCGATTCCACTAAGTGATGATGTCGAGGACCCAAGATCATGACGGAACCCATCAAGACAGATCATGCCTACGATGGAATCGAAGAGTACGACAACCCTCTGCCAGGTTGGTGGAAATGGATCTTCATTGCGTCGATCGCATTCAGTCCCTTCTACTGGTTCTACTATCACTTGGGTGCGGAAGGGCGATCGATCCATGACCAATATGGTCAGGCACTGGCGGCAAACACACGCCTTCAGTTCGAGGAAATCGGTGAGTTGACCGCCGACGAAGAAACCATTCTTCGCTACACGCAAAAACCTAGTTGGGTGAAGGTCGGCGAGATCGTGTTTCGAACCAATTGCGTTTCTTGCCACGGCCGAAAGGGCGAAGGCAAGATTGGGGTGAATTTGACCGACGATCACTTCAAGAATGTCCGCAAGATCGAAGACATTGCATCGGTCATTGCGAAGGGTGCAAACGCGAACGCGATGCCCGCTTGGTCAAACCGCCTGCATCCGAACGAGATCGTGCTCGTCTCTGCCTACATCGCGAATTTGCGTGGAACCCATGTCGAGGGCGGCAAGGCACCCGATGGAATCGTGATTCCGCCGTGGCCGGCTGCACCACCGCCGGAGGAAGAAGAGGAACCGGAAAAGACAACAGAGTCGAGTTAAAGACGCCTTCCCTTGGATTGGGAAGACAACTTATCGCATCCCCAAAGAATCATGCCCGAAATCACTCCCTCATCAAACGACGCGCTGCTCGATGCTCCTGAGCACGTGCTTAGCACGTTGGAGAAAGACGGCAGTCGGCGCTGGTTGCAACCCAAGTTGTCCAAAGGAAGTCTATGGCACAAGCGTCGCATTGTTGCCTACATCTTGATGGTGGTGTTTGTCGCGATTCCGCACCTTCGTCTGGCCGGCAAACCAATCCTGCTGCTTGACATCGCGGCTCGCGAATTCACGATTCTCGGCAAAACATTCTTACCGACTGACACTCTGCTATTGGCACTGCTGATGCTGACGGTCTTTGTCAGTGTCATTTTGGTGACGGCGATCGCTGGTCGAGCCTGGTGTGGTTGGGGGTGCCCACAAACGGTCTACATGGAGTTTCTATTCCGACCGATCGACCGCCTGTTTCATGGCACGGTTGGCAAAGGCGGGAAACCTCTCGGTGAGATCGCTGCGTGGAAACGGCTCGCCCGAATCGTGGTGTACTTGCTGTTATGCATGTTCCTGGCACACACGTTCTTGGCCTATTTCGTTGGCACCGAACGGCTCTCTCATTGGGTACGTAGTTCGCCAATTGAACACCCCACTGCCTTTCTAGTGATGGCGGGCACGACAGCACTGATGATGTTTGACTTTCTGTTCTTTCGCGAACAAATGTGCACGCTAGCGTGCCCGTACGGTCGCTTTCAGTCCGTGATGCTTGACGAACAATCACTGATTGTTGCCTACGATCCCGTGCGTGGAGAACCGCGTAAGAAGGGAAAGCACACCGAAGGCGACAACGCGGGCGATTGTGTGGACTGCAATCGCTGCGTCGTTGTGTGCCCGACTGGAATCGATATTCGCGAAGGTTTGCAGATGGAGTGCATCAACTGCACTCAATGTATCGACGCATGCAATTCAGTCATGGACCGTGTTGGAAGCCCTCGCGGACTGATTCGGTATGGCTCACAAGAGTCGATCGCACGCAAACCGCGTAAGCTGCTTCGTGCCAGAACCGTCGCGTATCCGCTGATCCTGTTGGTCGTTGGCGGCGGTTTGCTTTTTGCAATCTCCACAAAATCTGGTTTCGACGCGCGTGTGATCCGAGGCAAGGGGGCTCCCTTCACCGTCGAGAGTCAAAGCAGAGTCACCAATACGTTCAAAATTCGGTTGGTGAATCGAACAAAACAATCTCAATCGTACGCCTTCGTTGTTGTTGATCCTGTAGAAGCGAGCATCGAGATCATCGACGACCAAGGACTCCGATTGGACCCGCGTGAGACCTCTCTCGTACCAGTCAACGTTCACTTTCCCGCGACCGTCACTCGAACGGTCGGTAGCTCTGAAATTTCCATCGAGATCACCGATTCTTCGGATAACAAACAACTCGTTGACTTTCGCATTCTAGGACCTCGATGATGAAGATGAATAAGCAACGAGCCGAAAAACGAGCCAAACGATTCTGGGTTTCGCTGGTCGTCAGCCTGCTAGGACTGCAGTTGGCGATCGGTGGCTTTGCGGTGTCGATGGCAACGAGTGAAAAGGCGCCGGTTGTTCTTCCCGATTACCACCAAGCGGCTCTGAACTGGGACGAAACCAAACAACGACGCGAAGCCATCGACACCCTAGGCTGGAGTATCGATTTCGAGCCGTCAGAAGTCGTTGACGAAAGTGGCAATCGAGCCGTGCAACTCACCATGGTTGATCGAGTTGGTGAAGGGATCGACGGCCTGAAAGTGGCAGCAAACGCGTACCCTCATGCGAGAGCACGCCGTGAAGTCTCCTTTGTGTTCTCGCCTCTGGGCTCCGGCAAATATCAAGCCGTCCAACCGCTATCGCGGGCCGGTTTGTGGAGACTCGAATTGTCGATCGAACATGACGGCGTGCCCATGAGTATCATTCGCACGATGGAGCTGAAGTGATGTGGATGTTGCTAACTGCGATCGCGACGGCAAGTGTCCTGGGGAGCATGCATTGCGTTGGCATGTGCGGTCCGCTGGCGATATGGGCGAGCGGTGCGGCAGAGAACCATCCCCGGCGTAGGGTCTGGAACGCGAGTGCGTTGTACCACGTTGGAAGGCTCGCGACGTACCTGCTGATGGGGTTGATCGCCGGATTGCTGGGGCAGTTGGTGGACCTCAGCGGCGAAGCCATCGGAATCCAGGTTGCTGCAGCGCGAGTCGCCGGGGTGCTGATGGTGGCAATGGGGATCTATCAGTTGAGAGAGTTCCTCCCATTCATTCGACGAGGGGGCGAGTTACAACCCTCGCAGATTGGCGGGTTGCTCGTGAAGTTGCGACCGTATGTGTTTCGGCTCCCGCTGCCAGCGCGTGCGTTCGCGACAGGGCTGCTGACCACCTTCCTGCCCTGCGGATGGTTGTACCTGTTCGCGTTGGTTGCGGCGGGAACAGGCAGCATGGTCGTTGGCCCTGTCGTGATGGCAGCGTTTTGGGTCGGAACGGTTCCCGCTTTGGTCGGACTGGTTGCGGGGACGCGTGTGTTGACGAAAAGATTCACCGTTGCCATCCCGGCCGTCGCTTCTTTGCTGTTGGTCCTAACCGGATGTTACACCGCGTCAGGTCGAGGCTTCGCGTCGATCCGCTCACTGCAAGACCTGCAAGCGACTGCTGGATTGAACGTAGCGGTGACTTCCGCGGCAGACGTCACGAAACTTCAGGATGTGCCACTGCCGTGCTGTGAAGCGAATCCGGCGGTCTTGAGCCCACAGGTCGATCCATGAAAGCGGCTCTAGAAATCGAAGCCAAAGCGATCGTCGTTCCATGTGTGCACTGCGATTTGCCAACGCAGGTGTCGGCAGACGTAGATCCAAGCCGTGTGTTCTGTTGTTCAGGATGTCGTGGAGCCTATGACTTGATCCACGGCTGGGGACTCGCAGAGTTCTACAAACTGCGTGACCAGATCGGCAGCGACGAATCGGCAGCTGTGAAGTTGCGAACAAAGTACGAGCAATTTGACTCGAAAGCGTTTCTTGGCGAGTCGTTTCCGCAGCAGACACCTGAAGGATTGTCGGTTTCAACGCTGGCCATTCATGGCTTGCACTGTGGAGCGTGCGTGTGGTTGCTTGAGAATGCAGCGCAACGGGTTGCCGGCTTGAGCTTCGTACGCGTCAAGATGAGCGACCATTCCGTTCGTGTCATCTTCAATCCTACTTTGATTCGACTCAGCGAAATCGCTCAGCTGTTTGACCGGCTTGGTTACGAGCTTGCTCCAATGCCGGCTCAAGGTGAGGATCATTCGCGGCGCGAGAGCCGCCGGCTGCTGGTGCAGATCGCGATCGCTGGCTTCTGTGCCGCCAACGCGATGTGGATCGCGATCGCACTTTACAGCGGAGAAGCGAGCGGAGTGGCAGCATCCCAATGGCAATTTCTGAGGCTGGTGGGAACCGGTCTCGGCTTGGCATCGGTGATCGGGCCAGGACGGACATTCTTTCGAGGTGCTTATGCTTCGCTCGCGATGCGTACGCCTCACATGGACTTGCCAATCGCGCTGGGCCTCTCGGTGGGCACAATCGTTGGCGTCATTCACGCAGCCACTGGCCGGGGAGCTGTCTACTTTGATTCTCTAGCCGTGCTAGTATTCCTGCTCTTGATTGGTCGTTGGATTCAATTCCATCAACAGCAACGGGCGGCACGCAGCGTCGATTTGTTGCTGCGTATTACGCCGCAACATGCGAACTTGATCCTTGAATCCGGCGAATCCGAACCGGTGCTTGTCGATTCACTTTCGATCGGAGACGTGATCCGAATCGCGGTCGGCGAAAGTGTGGCGGTGGACGGAACGATTGAACGAGGCGACACGACAATTGATCGATCGCTGCTGACCGGCGAAAGCAAACCCGTTCCAACGCGATCTGGCCAGAAGGTAGAGGCTGGCACCATCAACGTGGCCCGACCAATCGATGTTCGAGTCGAAGCGACCGGACAGGCAAGTCGGATTGGCCGCGTGATGCAGTCCGTTGCCGAGGCAGCAGCAGAGAAGCCCCCGATCGTGCAACTGGCTGATCGCATCGGCGGCGTATTCGTCGTCGTTGTCACTCTTCTAGCGTTTGCGACCTTTTCCTATTGGTTTTCATCAGGTTGGGCCGCCGCCGCTGAGAACGCGACCTCCTTGTTGATCGTAGCTTGTCCATGCGCGCTCGCGCTGGCGACTCCGCTCGCAATCGCAGTCGCAATCGGCAGAGCAGCACGCAATAAGATCATGATCCGAGACGGTGGTTCACTGCAATTGCTCTCAGCTGGGGGAAAGCTTTGGCTCGACAAGACGGGGACGCTGACCGAAGGTCGTACACGAGTCGTAAGGTTTGTCGGAACCACCGAAGGACTGCGTCATGCGGCCGCCATCGAACAGCACTGTTGTCATCCGATCGCAGATGGAATCGTTAGTGAGGCGAAGCGATTGGGCTTGAGCCTTCCGGAGGCGGAATTGACGCGGGCAGGATTGGGCGGAATCACCGGTTGGTCGGAGGAACACAGAGTCGAGATCGGAAACCTCTCGTTCATGGAAAACCGAGGCATCCTGATCGATAGCGAGCACTCTCGATTGGTCACGGAGTGTGCGGAGGCTGGTGTATCGCCGATCTTGATCGCTTTGGACGGAGAAGTCGTCGCGGGCGTGGGAATCACCGATCCGTTGAAGCCCGATGCCAAAGAGACCGTCGCTCGATTGCAGCAATCTGGTTGGCGAGTTGGCATTTTGTCCGGGGATCATCAAGCAACCGTTCAACGTGTGGCAGCTGAGTTAGGTGTGGAACCCGGCGATGCATTTGCCGAGCTCTCTCCGGAAGAGAAATTGGAAATCGTCTGCGGAGATCGCGCGGATGACGTGGTCGTGATGGTTGGCGACGGGGCGAATGACGCAGCGGCCCTTGCTGCCGCTGACGTAGGCGTGGCAGTACGGGGAGGAGCTGAAGTCAGTCTTCAGGCGGCACCTGTGTTTATCGCGACCGGCGGATTGAGTGGGCTTTGTGATCTGATCTCGGGCAGCGAGCGGACGGCGCGACTGATTCATCGCACGTTCGCGTTGTCGCTCAGCTATAACGTAGCTGCCGTCATGCTGGCGGCAGCTGGCGTCATCACCCCACTGATCGCCGCCGTTTTGATGCCGATCAGCTCGGTCAGCGTCCTGGCGCTGACGGTAGGGTCGACCACATTTTCACACAGCGAGCAAAGTCGTCGCATGAATCGAATCAGTCCTACCTCCCCACATCCGGTCCAATGAGCGTAATCTTTATCGCGTTGCCCGTCGCGATCCTGTTGGGCGCCACAGGAATGCTTGCCTGCGTGATGTGTATCCGAGCCGGTCAGTACGACGACCTTGATACGCCGCCGGTGCGCATCTTGTTGGATGATCGCGATGAGGAAGGCTCCGACAACAAGGGAGGCAAACCGTGAAAACAACGCCTCCACCGAGAGACTTGTTGGAAAGGTACCACGTCTTACGCCGGTACGTTGGTCTGACCGATAACGACATCACGTTGGCGAGGGATGCCTGGCCAACGATCCGCGATCATGTGAGAGAGTTTGTCGATGACTTCTATGTACAGATTCAACAACATGATGAGCCTGCTTCCGTGTTCACAGGTGGCGATGTTCAAGTCGAACGACTGAAGTCGACGCTTGCGAAGTGGGTAGAAGAACTGTTTTGCGGACAATACGACTCGGCGTTTGTCGAGAACCGCTGGTTAGTGGGTTTGCGTCACGTCAAAATTGGACTGGCGCAAGCGTGGACCGCCGCTGCAATGTGTCGCCTACGCGATCAAATCCTGCGGTGCGTGGCTGACAGTTGGACAGGCTCGGCTGCCGACTATTTCTTGGTGTCTTCCTCGATCACCCGCTTGATGGATCTGGATTTAGCGTTGATTCAAGACGCTTACTACGCGGAATCTGTTGCCAATCATTTGCGCAGCGAACATGCGTTCTCCGAAGCGATCATTGGAACGACCGAGTCGATTGTGCTGCTCGTCGATGACGCAGGCAGGATCTTGCGTGGCAACACTTACATCGCGCGTTTGGTCTGCGGGGATGATGTGCTGCCCAAAGACATTGATTCGATTGATGCCCTCATTCCGTGCGATCAGGTCGTAGCGATTCGCAGCTTGCTGACCGGCAAGGGAGATGGCGCTTCGCTTGGTCCGGCAATCACCAACTTGGTTGACGCCAGTGGAAGGAGTCGACACATTCGCTGGTTCTCGAGGTTGGTTCCGCGACCTGGAGAGGAACACCTGCGGGGAGCGCAGGCGAGTTTGTTGGTCGGGCATGATGTCACCGAATTCTTGGAAGCTCAGAGACGGGCAATTCAGCACGAAAGACTTGCCGCCATCGGCCAAACGATGGCCGGACTTGCTCACGAGAGTCGAAACGCCTTTCAACGTAGTCAGGCTTCGCTTGAGACTCTTGCGCTGGAAGTCAGTGATCGCCCCGAAGCTGTCGAGTTGATCCGGCGAATTGAGCGTGCCCACGATCACTTGCTGCACCTTTACGAAGAGGTTCTGCAATTTGCGAAACCGGTCGTGCTGGAGTTGGAACTGCATCGCATCGAAGATTTGATCATGGCCACCTGGGCCCACATCACAGAGGCCAAAGGCTATTCCAAAGACAGACTCACCGTCGGCATGGACTCCAGTATCTCCACGATCAAGTGCGACGCGTTTGCAGTGGAGCAGGTGCTGAGAAACTTGATTGAAAACGCATTGGCAGTATCACCAGAATCCGTGAATGTTCATGTCCGAGTCGAGCCTGACTGGCAGGGCAACGAAAAGGCAGTGCGAATCGAGGTTGTTGACGGCGGTCCAGGAATCGCGAAACAGCATCTCGAGCGAATTTTCGAGCCGTTCTTTTCGACTCGTTCACGTGGTTCGGGATTGGGACTACCCATCGCGAGAAGGTTGACCGAAGCTCATGGCGGATCCTTGGAGCTCATCACCTCCGATTCGGGAACAACCGCCTACCTGATCTTGCCGGAAGTCTCTCATGGAGAGCGACTACGGGATCTGGATAGCACCGATTACAGAAGAGAGTGAGACATGCACGTGTGCGAAAATGCTCACTGGAGAATGTTTGGCGACTTGCATTGCATCCAGATCGACCGGCTTTTGGTGAGCCAAAGACACCACTCAGAGGTGTGTACGCCTGCCCCACGCGATCGCCAGCAGTACGGCATCGTATTTGCTTCATTGATGAGGGCATGACCCAACTTGCTTCCAAGTCACCCTCCACGCCGACCGACGACCAAAAAGACAGACCCGCAATGACCTTACCTAAGATCGACCTCGATTTGCTGCTGGTAGACGACGAACCTGATTTTCGTGACTCCGCTTTGCAATACTTCACAAAGCAAGGGTACCGAGTGCAGGCGGTGGAGGGCGGTGCGCAAGCGCTGCAGGCACTGAAGTCAAAACAGTTTGATGTTGCTGTGGTTGATGTTCACATGCCAGAAATGGACGGTGTGACTCTGCTGGAAAAGTTGCGTGACGTCGACACTGAGATTCAAGTTTTGATGCTAACCGGTGGCGCTACCGTACCAACCGCCGTTGCTTCGATGAAGGCCGGCGCGGTCGACTATATCACCAAACCAGTCAAGCTTTCCGAGCTGGAACGGTTGATTCAGAAAGCGGCACGAGCATGCCGTCTTGAACGCGAGAACGAGCAGTTGCGGCACGTCCTGAAGCGGACTGCACCGAAATCAGAACTGGTGGGAGCGTCAACCGCTTTGGCCAAGGTCGTTCGTTTGATCGAAAAGATCGCTCCCAGCGATCGCCCCGTCTTGATCCAAGGAGAGAGCGGAACAGGCAAGGAACTGGTGGCAAGAAGTATTCATGCTAACAGCCCTGTCCACGACAAGCCGCTCGTCGTCATCAACTGTGCGGCACTTCCCGAGCCATTGCTTGAGAGCGAGTTGTTTGGGCACGAGAAGGGGGCCTTCACCGGGGCGATCGCGAGTAAGCCGGGACTGTTCGAGATGGCTGACGGAGGCACGCTATTCATTGATGAGTTCGGAGAACTCGCTGGCGGATTGCAGGCGAAGCTTCTGCGAGTACTCGAAGATGGTCTGATTCGTCGGCTGGGATCTGTCAAGGAGCGCCGCATCCAAGTGCGTCTGATCGCAGCGACCAACCGAAACCTCAAGGCAGAGGTGGACGCGGGCAAATTTCGCGAAGACCTCTACTACCGGGTGAACGTGCTGGGAATCGACCTACCTCCGCTGCGCGATCGCGAAGGAGACGTTCGCGTTTTGACGAAACACTTTCTGGGTGACAAATGGGAGCTTGGAAAAGGAGCCATGGAGATGCTGGAAAACTATTCCTGGCCAGGAAATGTCCGGCAACTCTTCAATGTGTTAGAGCGAGCCAGCGTGTTGGCCGAGGAGTCTGGGATTTTGGAGGTGCAGGACCTGCCCAAGGAATTGTTGGAAAGCAAAGCGAACAGCGTTCCTCAAATCGGCAGCGACACCGACTTGGAGTCTCTCAACCGCGCCCATGTGATTCGTGTGCTTGAGCAACACAACGGCAACAAAGCCCAAGCGGCACGCGCCCTCGGGATCAACCGGAGATCGTTGTACCGACTTCTGGACAAGTTTGGCGTTTGAGGATGCGGCCGGTGAACGAATGAGAATTTGTCGATGTTTGAATCCGCCAGCCCGCCGAAAATGCAGCCGACTTTCAAGGTCGATCTGCCGATTTCCGCTGAAGATGCGATTGCGAAACTGCGGGCTACGATCGAACGCTCCGAACTGCGAGATCACGTTGTTGCTGCGGGAATGTGCCTTGATTATCACATTTCTCGGAGGGAACAACGCTTTTGGTCTCCCCATCTTTCGGTGCAAATCAGCAGTTTCGAATCGGGATGCCAGATGTTCGGTCGCTTCTCGCCACGGCCAGAAATATGGACAATGTTCATGGCCATCTATGGCGTCTTGCTGATCGTCATGTTTGCAGCCACGATTTTCGGCAGCGTGCAATTGCTGCTGAGTCATTCGCCCTGGGCGTTTCTATTGATCCCGTTGGGCGTGCTGCTGATCGCAGGATTGCATCTGGCCAGTCTCGTCGGACAAGGCCTGAGTGCTGACCAGATGGACTTACTGCGGAGTCGTCTGGATCGGACGATGGAATTGGCTTTTCAAGACGATCGAATTTGATCCGTCACGAAGGTCTTGTCGCCGATCAAACACGCACCCAGTCTTTCAGTCGGGCATGTTCAAAGATCATGTCGTGTTGGACTTGAAGATCCTGCCCCATGCCTGCTTCGGTGGCTCGTTTGTACATTGCCAGCGCGATACCAACGTCCACATAAGCCAAGCCGACGGCGTTGAAGTACGTGCGTTCTTCGGCACTTTCACGTCCCGGCTTTCGACCAGCGATCAAGTCAACCAGATTGCCATGCACGTCGGCGTCCGTGAGTTCGCCATCCTGGTACATGCGACTCAGAGTTTGCGTTCGATGCTTCACGGTATTCCAATCGTCGCAAACAATCTTGTCGCATTGTTTTGCGACTTCGTACTCGTCCTCCCAGCCACCGACATGGCTATAGAAGGCGCCTGGCTTCATCCATTTGGCTTTCAAAAGCGGTGCTTGCGCGCTGGTCGCCGTCACGATGATATCCGCGTCGCTTGTAGCGGATTCCAGGTCCGAGTTTGTCTGCACAAACTCCATCGCTGGCAAAATCGCTTTCATTTCGCGGACAAATTGATCTTCCTCGGCAGAATCCTTTGCAGCGACGCTGCACTTTTCCAGGGAAGGCACAGCAGTCTTCATTGCGATCAGATGCATTTTGGCTTGTTCGCCCGCGCCGATGAATCCGATCGAGCGTGAGTCGTCGCGAGCAAGGTACTTCGCTGCCAGCGCCCCCATCGTGCCGACGCGGACATTGGAGCACAGTGTGCCCTCCATGAATGCGATCGGAAAGCCATGCTCGGTCTCGGACAGAATGATGACGGCAGACAGGTTCTGAATCCCATGCCGAACGGGATTCGGTGGGAAAACGGAAACCCATTTCACTCCACAAATCTTCTTCTCGGTGAAGGTGGCCGGCAGACAGTTGATTCGTTCCTGAGTTTCGTCGTTGAAGATCTGAACGATTTTGTCAGGAAACAGCACCTTGCCATGTTCAAAGTCCAGAATCGCCTCTTCGGCGGCGTCCATTGCCATGCGTATGTCAAAGCATCCCGCACCCAGGAGGTCTTCTTGAGAAAAGAACCGACACTTGATTTCGTGTAGAGGCATCCGTTTCGCTTGATGTGATTGGTGTGATTGCCGTGGAAGTTACCTTCGATCAGCAATGCACATTTCAGACCAAACATTTCGTACAGAAAACGCTCGAGAATGCAGCACAGAAGTGAGCGTTCCCGTCTCAGTCCGTGCGAAATGGCGCGCAGGTGTAAATTCAACCCACGAGACGACCACAGAAGTCTTGTCTCGCATTATCCCAGCGTTGTGCTGCTTTTGAGCACAGGAACGAGCAGGGCGAGCACGACGCCCAGGACCAAGATGGCCATGATCAGCAACATGATCGGTTCGAGCAATTTGACGAACAGATCCAAACGCCTGAAGGTGGTTTTCTCCAGCGAGTCGGCGATGTTTGGCAGCACTGTGTCCAGTGAGTTGCTTTCCTCTCCGACGCTGATCATTTCCACGACCGATGGTGGGAAGTAGCCCGATGCGCGGAGTGGCGAGGCAAGGCTTTCACCACTCTTGATGTTCTCGGTTGCGTCGGTGACCGAATCACGCAGCAAACGATTGCCGGCTGCGGTGCCGCTGATTTCTAAGGAACGCAAAATGGGGACACCGTTGCCGAGAAGGGTGCCGAGGACTCGACAGAAACGAGCCACTGACAGGTTCATCAAGATATTGCCCAGCACGGGGATCTTGAGCTTCAAACGATCGGAACGTTGCTTGCCATCTTCGGTGCTGAGGTGGGATCGAAGGATGAGCAAACCGACACCGATCACAACCAGAATGATCCAACCGTACTGCTGTAGCATGGAGCTGAACGTCAGCAACCATTCTGTCATGATTGGCATCTGGCCAGCGCGGCGAAGCCGATCAAACAGCATGTCGAATTTGGGCACGAAGAACACGAGCAAGGCAGTCAGCACAACGGTGCCGACCGCAAACAAGAAGACCGGGTAGGCCATCGCGCTAACGGTTCGCCCCTTCAGGTCTTCTTGGAGTTCGGTAAAGTCACCGACACGCTCCAACGCATCTTCGAGAAACCCGCCCTCGGTTCCAGCGCGGACCATGTTGCACGCCATCTCGCTGAAGACGCTTGGGAACCGAGCCATCGCATCGCCAATCGGTTCGCCGTCTTCGACGTGGTTCTTGATGTCACCAATGACCGACTGCAACGTTTTATCGGACGACTGCTGTGAGAGCACGGTCAGTGCTCGGATCATCGGCACGCCAGCACGTAGCAACGATGCCATCTGTGTATAGAACACGGCCATCGTTTGGCCTTTGACCTTCGTCTTTGACTTGCCAAACAGGCCCGCCGAGGCGGCTCCGCCAACTTCTTTCACGCTGACCGGAAACTGCGAGCGTTCGGCCAGCATCGACGCAACGTCGCGTTCGGTGTTGGCTTCCAAGGTGCCCGTGATCTGCTTGCCCGACATGTCGCGAGCGGTGAAGGCGTACATCGGCATCTTTTACAGTGCCTCGCCTTTGGTCACACGTAGCAGCTCATCCACGGTCGAATCGCCTGCGATGACTTTGTCCCAGGCATCCATACGCAGAGTTCGCATGCCATGCTTGACGGCGACTTTTCGAATCTCCCAGCTGCTCGTTCGCTCCAAAGCCAATTGTCGGATCTCGTCGTTCGCAACCAGCAGCTCGTAGATACCCATTCGTCCGCTGTATCCAACGCCACGACACTCACGGCAGCCAACTTGGCGATAGATCTGTTGATCGCCGAGCAGATCCCAGGGGAAATCTGGCGGCACATCGGTCTTTGATGGCGTGTATTTCTCTTTGCAATCGGGGCACAGTCGACGCAACAGACGCTGTGCCATCACGCCTTCGACGGTACCGGCAACCAGGAATGGTTCCACGCCCATGTCGCTCATTCGAGTGAATGCACCCGACGCGTCATTGGTGTGAAGCGTGCTGAACACGAGGTGACCGGTCAGAGAAGCTTGAATAGCGTTTTCTGCAGTCTCCAAGTCGCGAATTTCACCGACCAACACGACATCGGGATCATGTCGCAGAATGCTTCGCAGCGATTGAGCGAAGGTTAGGCCAATCTTGGAGTGAACTTGGATTTGGTTGATCCCATCGAGTTGATACTCGACTGGATCTTCGGTGGTGATGATTTTCGTTTCCGGACTATTGATCTGCAGCAAACTGCTGTACAGGGTCGTTGTTTTACCGGAACCCGTTGGGCCCGTGACCAGAATGATTCCGTGTGGCAACTGGATCAGTTTGCTAAACACTTCGTAGATTTGCGGGGACATTCCCAGACCCTGCAAATCGAACTTCATCGATGACTTGTCCAAGATACGCATGACGATGCCTTCGCCATGGATCATCGGAATCACACTCATTCGAATGTCGACTTCGCGCCCGTGGACACGAAGTTTGATGCGACCGTCTTGCGGCAAACGTTTTTCAGCGATGTTCAGTTTCGCCATGATCTTCAGGCGACTGACGATGGCAGCTTGGAATCGATTGATTTCCGGCGGAGTCGGTTGTGGATGCAGGATTCCGTCGATTCGATACCGAATGGACAGCCCAACCGACTGCGTTTCAATGTGCACGTCACTGGCCCGCGACTGAATCGCCTCCAGCAGGATCTCATTGACCAAGCGAACCACGGACGCCTCCTGAGCCATCTCACTCAGTTCGCTTCCGTCGGTCTCCAGTTTCTCCAGGAGCTCAACTTCTTCTTCGCTCTTGGCCGCCATCAGGCCTTCGATCGTTTCGCTACCGACACCAAGGTGCTGGTTCATCAAGCGAGCGATCTCGGCACGTTCAGCCACGACCGGGATGATGTTTCGCCCGGTCGCTGCGCTAGCTTCATCCAACGGGTACAGGTCGAGTGGATCGGAGGTCGCGACCACGATCGATTCGTCCTCGAACCCGATTGGGAACAGCGACTGTCGATAGATCAGTTTTTGCGGAAAGCCGACCAGTGCGGAAAGGTCCAGATCGGTTTGACGAAGATCGACGTACTCCAGCCCAACTTCTTCGGCCAGGGCTTGCAGAGCGTCACGTTCTTCGATGAAGCCTAGCGCGATGGCGCCTTGGACCACGCTTGCCGCATCGCTGCCACGACTCTCCTCGAGCTGTTCGGCGCTCAGGAGTCCGCGGCGTCGAAGGATTTCACCAGCATGCATGATCATGATTCTACCAAGTCTGTCTTGAGTTCGTCCGTGGTGCATCCCCGCTCGAAAGGAAAGCACTGTGTGGTGTAGGTCGTCTCCAGTCCACGCGACACGCAGTCTATTTGCTGGAGAGGCTGGTTTCAGGAAACCGCCAAGAATCCACGGAAATCAACGTCCGCCACGACCGCCGCCGCCACCTGGGCGTCCGCCACCACCACCGCCAAAGCCGCCGGGTCGACCGCCTGTGGTTCCTCCGCCGCCAGGTCTGCCGCCGCCGAATGGGCTTCCGCCACTGCCTCCGCCTCCGCGTAAAGCGCGGAAGGCTTCGATTCGTCGCGCGATTTCTGATGATTGCTCGCTCGATGCTCCGGACCCTCCGCCCGCTCCTGACGCAGGGGTTTTCGATGCCTCGCTCGTTGATTTCGTCGATTGCCCCAGGATCGATTCGAGTGCGAGCCTGAGGACTTCTGGGTTCAGGCTGCCGTCGGGTGTGTAAGTATCAATGACTTCGCCGTTGGGTTGGCTGCTGAGATCCAGATCGTGAACCAGAGCACGAACTTCCTCAAAATCCTGAGGTGTGGCTCGAACGACCAAGGCGTTGCTCTTGGTGTCCACCGCGATACTGATCTTGCTTGCTTCGCTGGTTGCTTGCGTTCCGCCACCACGACCTCCGCGACCCCCACCACGCAGAGCCGCGATGAAGTCTTGAGGTGAGGGCTGCCCACCGCCTCCGCCGCCGCGACCACCACCACCGCCACCACTACTTTGGGCGCCTTCGATTCGATCCCCAAACAGTGACTTGACAACTTCGGCCACGTCCGCCGCGTCTTGGTAAATGACTTGAATCAAAGCGGGTTTTGCGACCGTCTCGATGTCTTCTGGGCTTTCTTGTCGATCGATTGCCGAGAGCACCATTTCGATCATCTGCATGTCCGTTGGCGTGGCCTGGATGATCAGTGCGTTCAAACGCATGTCAGGGACGATGTTGACCGAGCCCGTGGCCGTCAGAATCGACTTTGCAGAAGAGTCTTCGCCTCCTCCACCGCCACCCATGCCAAGCATGCCCAACATTCCGCCACCGATTCCGCCCATCGCAGAATCAACGACCGACGAAACCGAACTTTCAGCGCCACCAAGCACATTGGCAACCATCTCCGCTGCGACATCCGCTTTGATGTACTTCAACCACAGAATGGCTGGCAGATCCGACTGCATGGCATTGGGAGTGGCCACGGATTCCAACAGACCCTGGAACATGTCCAAGGCTTCGACGTCTTCTGACGCGATGATGATTCCTGCTGGCGTGAATTGAACAACAATGTCTTTGCCGCCGATTTTCAATCGTGATGTTGGCGGGTTGGTCTCGGGGAGCTCATCTCGCTCGCTGACAAAGTGGTAGATCGGCTGCCGAGTTGCATTCGCTTCGGTGCCCTTACGAATCTCGCGTTTGACGGACGGCTCCGGTGTTGGTCGTGACTCTTCGCCATCGCGTTTGAGGTGCCGCTCGGGCATTCCGCCTGGTCCGCCACTATTTCGTGATGGAGAGAACTTACGAATCTCATTGCTGCGTCCGGTGACGGGCCAAAGATCTTGAACCTGCATGACGGCGTCTTCAGCAGCTTGGCCGGTGTACGGCAAAATGCGGACTTTGTCACCCAGTCCAGCCAGTGAATCCTGGCCTTCGTATTCGTTCAACAGAGCTTCGACTTCACTGATCTGCTCTTGAGTTCCGCGCACCCACAGTTTCCCGGTAGCAGGGTCTCCGTCGACGACTGGACCTTCGCCGCCATCTTCGGTCACACCGAAGTATTTGTTGATGGTCAGCAACGCCTGGGCTGGATCGAGTCGCTTCAGCGTGAACATTTTGAATTGGCGTCCACGCGACTCCATCTGAGTAATCGTTTCTTTGATCAACTTGTGTGTCTCAGGCTTCACACGTGCGATGATCGAGTTGGTACTTGGTTCAACCGCGACGCGAGCGTCTGGAACACCTTCCAACATCGTTTGCAAAACATCGAAAACGATTGTGATGTCCGCGTTGGAAACGGGATGCGATTGAAAAACCGGCAGAATCATTTCGGCGCCGTCGTCTGTTGCATCGGCAATCGGTCGATCAGCTTTCTTAATGAAGGACTCCAGCAAACCGACTTGGCCAGCCAGGCCAGCTGCATACAAACGATCGCCATACAGGCCAACTGAAATTCGGATGTCGTCGTTTGCGTTCTCGCCGGCTTCCAGACCCAAAAGCGGTCGGGCAACCTCAAGTAGCTCATCGGCACCACGATGCTCCAGCACGATCTCGAGGACAGTTGTGTCGGCCATCGCGGCTTCTTTGAGCATGTCGCGAATCGCGATCAATTTGGTAGCCGTTTCCGTGACTTTGACTTGACGAGCGCTGTCCATCACGACAACGCGTCCCCAAGGTCCCTTTAGTAAGGGCAACTCTTCTTTGGCATCATCGGGATCGATGCTTCCCAAAGGAAAGACACAACTCAGGATTTCTGTTTTGCCGCGAGTCTCCAGAAGCTCTGGCTTAACGATCTCAGCGATCTCGCTGATCAACTTATCCGCGTTCTCGACTTCCAAGTCGATGACCTGCAACAATCGCCCAACCTTGACGATCGCGTAGCCACGCTTCATCAACGCGAAGTTGATCACATCCATGGCTTCGGAGACGGTGTAGTCTTTGGTGGGATCAATGTACGTGAACGAGCCGTTGGGAATCACATCCAACTGCAGCGAGATTTCTGCCTCATCGGAGATCCAGACCAGCACGTCTCGCCAATTTGCACCCGTGAAATGGAAGCGCAGCTTCCCCTCGTTCGAGGTCAAATCTTCTGCCTTGCGCTCTGGATCCTGGACCACCTGTTCCACGGGTTCCGCGGAAACCGGGGCCGTGGCTTCCTGAGTGACGATTGGTGCTTCGGAAGGTTGTTGAGCCTGGAGAGCTGGCTGTGAGGCGAGCGAACAGGCGATCAAGCCGAGCGAGAGGCGTTTGAAATTCGTTTTCATTCGTAATTTACTGCGGTCGATTGAGTGACGACGTAAGCAAGACATGGTAGTTGCGAAGCCAGAGCTGGTAGCAGACCAAAGGATGATTGGGCGGCGAACACGACAGACTGAGTCGGCATATTGCATGTAACCCCTTCACACGCCGGGGGTTCTGCCGATTCGAGGAGTTTTCCAAAGGCCCGCGAATCGCCTAAGTTGACGGGAATTTCGTTGACAATCTCCGCATCCTTCGTCCACCCAAGCCAGCTGCTCGTCGCCACTGCTTGGCTCGCGACCCGGCAGCCCCTCCAGGCCGTCAGCTTCAACCATCAGCATGATGACCAAATCGAATCGTATTTTTGTTAGCTAAACGCTTGGGGCCAATTGGTCGCGGTGGTAAGATTTTCGCAGCAGGCGGAGCCTACTTTTCGTTAAACTCTCGGGTGGGGCCAACCAACCCGTTCTCCATCCAACCATTTGTGATGCCACCTTGACCGCTCGATGGACGAGTCGGACCGGTGGCAAACGGCAAACCAGAACATTCCGATACGATGCTGAAGAAGCAAAAGAAGCTCATTCTGACCGAAGCTCATCAAGACGCGATGCGACGCGCAGGGCGAGTCAATGCACAACTGATGGACTACCTCCGTCCATTCGCCAAACAGGGTGTGACCACTGGTTACATCGACGAGTTGGCTCATCAATGGACATTGGACAACGGGCATAAGCCAGCCACTTTGGGGTACCAGAACTATCCCAAAAGTTGTTGCACCAGCGTCAATGACGTCATCTGTCATGGCATTCCCGATGACTATGAGTTGCAGGATGGCGATATCGTCAACGTGGATATCACCACCATCGTCGATGGTTGGCATGGCGACCAAAGCGAGACCTTTTTGATCGGTGACGTTTCCGATGAGAAGCGGGCCGTCACGCAATGTGCTTTCGATTGTCTGTACATGGCCATTGACGCGTTAACGCCGGGCTGCCGTGTCAGCTTGATCGGTGAAACCGTCGTTCCCGAGGCTCATCGGCGAGGATTCACCGTCGTGCGCGAATACGTTGGGCACGGGGTGGGCCGTCAGTTCCACTTGGACCCCTCCATTCCACACTTTCCCAATCGCCAAAGCCGGATCGATCGGTTGTATCCCGGCATGTGCTTCACGGTTGAACCAATGATCAACGGTGGCTCTCGCTACACCAAGAGCGACAAGGGAGATGGATGGACCGTGCGAACCAAAGACGGTCAGCCCTCGGCACAGTTCGAGCACTCGATTTTGATGACCGATGACGGCCCCGAAATTCTAACCATGACGCAACATGGGCCTCGCAAGGGTCACCAATTCTAGTTCACATCTCCGTGCAATCTAAATTGCCCCGCGTCCAATCCAACAAAGCTGCCCCCATCGCATGCTCGTCAAGCTAACTGCGGATAACAACGGGCGAGTGTAGGCATGGCGTCGCAGAAGATCTTGGCGATCAATCCGTTTCACGGTGGCAGCCATCGGCAGTTTCTTAATGCCGTGTCCAAGCACAGTCGGCATCAATGGTCGGTCGTGGCCGGCAAGCCCGTGCATTGGAAATGGCGCATGCGTTCATCGCCACTGGAACTGGCCGCGGTCGCACAACAGCAGATCGCTGAACACGACTATCCTGATGTTGTCTTCTGCACTGACATGCTAGACCTGCCACAGTGGCGCGGCCTGTTGCGTGATCCGCGAATCTTGCAAACACCGACGGTTGCCTATTTCCACGAGAATCAGTTGACATATCCAGTTTCGCCACACGCGAAATCGGATTCCCATTTCGGCTACACGAACCTTTTGACTGCGTTTGCCGCCGATGAATGCTGGTTCAACTCGGAGTTTCATCGCACTGACTTCATGAAGGCGGGAGCTGAGTTCGTTCAGCGGATGCCCGACGCACAGGCTGCCCATGACTTCGATGCCCTGCGAACCCGGACGCGGGTGATGCCGCCCGGATTCGAGCCGCCTCCGCAAGTCGCCTCTGAACCCGATTCATCGGGACCGATTCGCTTGGGCTGGGTTTCGCGATGGGAGTACGACAAAAGACCAGATCAGTTCCTGGAACTGCTGAAGTTGCTGGAACAGGGCCAAGTCGATTTTGAATTGATCCTCTTGGGGGCCCGCCCCAAAGCGATTCCCCATGCGTTGGCTGAGATTCGAGAAAGCTTCGCCGATCGGATTCTCCATGACGGTTTCGCAGAATCGTCACACGACTACGCGAGACTGCTTGGGAGGATGGATGTGGTAATCTCCACCGCTGATCACGAGTTCTTTGGAATCGCGGTTTGTGAAGCGATTTGGGCCGGCGCAGCGCCGATGCTGCCGAATCGATTGAGCTACCCTGAGCTTGTGGCACCGGAATCGATCTATGATTCGCTTGCCGAAGCTGCCAGCAAGATCCAAGAGTTGGGCGACCGACAACAAAGAAGAAACATGCGAATCGTGAACAGGCAGCGGATGGAACCGTTGCAGATAGAAAACGTTGTGATCGGGATCGACGATGCCATTGAAGACCTTCAGGCTTGCTTGCCGACCGATCCAATTCAGCGTGGAAGTGAAACTCACAGAATTCATCGACCCTTTTGACACACCATTGCGTAGTGGGAACTGGATCGATCAAACTCCTGTTCCATCGCAAGCCTGACTGTTTCCCTGCTCAGGGCCCACATGCTGATCGTTGAATCGCTGACGAAAACCTTTCCTCTTCAAGAGGGGCAGCTTTGCGCGGTCGATCAGCTGTCGTTGAAGATCGAACCCGGCGAGGTCTATGGCTTGCTGGGACCCAATGGAGCGGGAAAAACGACGACTCTGCGAATGGTGCTGGGGCTCTTGGAGCCAGACGCCGGGTACGCCGAAGTGGAGGGTTTTCGCACGGCAGATGATCCTGCTGCGGTCAAGTCAAGACTCGGATTCGTTTCTGCCAGCGATGGTGTCTACCCGTGGCTGACGGTTCGGGAGATGTTGCTGTACTTTGCCGATCTCTACGCGGTGGATCCCAAAGTTGCAAAAACACGCTGTGAAGAACTCGCGAAGCTGATGGGGATCGATTCGATGTTGGATCGACGCGCGGGCACGCTCAGCACCGGTCAACGTCAACGAGTCACACTCGTTCGTGGTTTGATTCATGATCCGCCGGTGATGCTTCTCGATGAACCCACGCGAGGACTGGATGTCGTTGGCGTGCAAACCATCTTTGAGTACATCGAACACCTTCGCGAAGTCGGCAAGGCGGTCGTGGTCTGCACTCACCGACTGGACGAAGCCGAACGTCTTTGCGATCGGTTTGGACTGCTACATCAAGGCCAGCTTCGTCATCACGGTACACTGGAAGAACTTCGCCAGTCGACTGGCCGCGAGCACTTGGTTGACATGTTCGTCGATCTACTGAAGAGTTGATGCCGATGAACTCCCCTTCCGAACCGCAGCCCGCCAATACGTACAAGCCAAGTTTGTACGGAAGAGTCCTACGTCTGTGTCAAAAGGAACTCAAAGAGACGATTCGTGATCGACGCACGATATTGACGCTGCTGATGATGCCGTTGCTGGTCTATCCGATTCTCAGCATGGCGTTGAACCGTTTCCTACTCGCGTCCGGTTCACCGCAAGAGGGATTCACCGTTTGCGTGCAGAGCAAGGCGGAAGGCGATTTACTGGATGCTTGGTTGAGCGATCCGCGAAGTGGACCGCCGGTGGAGGTCCTGAATGCCAGCGGAGGTGAACTGGCTTCGTTTCGCGTCACCATTGTGGCTGATCAGACGCCTGCGGAAGTGGTCAAAAGCAATGAGGTTGACGTCGGAGTCTCGATCGAAGACGTCGACTCTCGTACGCCCAAAGTGACTTTCTTTTCGTTTCGTGGCGATGCAGCAAGTCAGTCGGCACGCCGCGTCATGGTTGAACGTCTTCAGTGGCTCAGGTTGGCAAACGCCGAAGCGGTGGCTTTTCAATCGGGTCGGTACGCGCCGCCAGTCGCCTTCAAAGTCGAGACGGTTGGTGCAGCACCAAAAGGTTCGTTGCTCGGCACGATCGTACCGCTGGTCTTGGTGTTGATGACTATCACGGGCGCCGTCTATCCGGCGATCGATCTGACGGCCGGCGAGCGTGAACGTGGCACGATGGAATCGGTCATGGCCTCGCCAGTTCCCCGCGGGTACGTGTTGTTCTCGAAGTACATCGCTGTGGTGACAGTCGCTTTGTTAACCGCGGTTGCCAATCTGACCGCGATGTTCACCACGCTCTGGGCTGGTGGGCTGATGCCAATGCTGACGGGCGGGGGAGCCTTTCCTTGGATCGCCATCCTGAGAATTTTTGGGCTGCTGATTCTGTTCAGTGGCTTCTATTCCGCGCTTCTACTTTCGCTAACCAGTTTCGCCAAGTCCTTCAAGGAAGCTCAGGCCTATCTGATCCCTGTGATGCTGATCTCACTTGCCCCGGCGATGCTTTCACTGCTGCCGGGCGCTAGTCTCAGCGGACCACTTGCGATCGTCCCGCTGGTCAACATTGTGCTGTTGGCTCGCGATCTGTTGACCGGAGGCGTCAATCCTGTCGGCGCACTTGCCGCTGTGGCCAGCACGATTGGATACGCGATTGCGGCTCTATCAATCGCCTCAAAGTTGTTTGGCAGCGACGCGGTTACTCGTACGAGCCAGCAATCCATCGGATCGATCCTGCAGCGACCTTCTGTCGTGAGCGACGTGCCGACGACCCAAGCGGCGACGTTGATGCTGGCCTTGTTGGTGCCGATCTACTTCGTCACCTCCAACGGCCTGGTCCGTTTCTTGCAGGGTGTCAAAGACGACGTTTCCGTCGAGACGCAATTGATTTTCAATGCCGTCGCATTGATCCTGACCTTCGGCTTGGTCCCGCTGATTGCAGCCTTTCTGGGACGCAATCGATTTCGATCGACCTATCGCTTTCAAATGCCAGGTGCGGTCTCGCTGATCGGTGGCGTTCTGATCGGATTGGGAGCATGGGTGTTTGCTCACGAGGCGTTTGTGTTGGCTGATGCGATTGGCATCGGCGGGCTGGGCGAAGACAAAATTCGCAGTGCCGAGCAAGCAGTCGAAAAGATGCGGCAAGCTTCGCCCTTCTTGTTGCTGGCTGTCTTTGCAATCACGCCGGCCGTGATCGAGGAACTCTGCTTCCGTGGCTACCTGTTCTCTGCCTTCGAACGCGTGATGAGTCCTTGGCGAACCATTCTTGTTACCTCCGTTCTATTCGGTCTCTTTCATGTGTTGACTGGTAGCGCGTTGTTAGTTGAGAGGTTCATCCCTTCGACTTTGATGGGGTTAGTGATTGGGTGGGTGGCCTATCGAACGGGAAGTGTGATTCCAGGAATCGTGATTCACTTCGTTCATAATGGTCTGCTGAACTTGGTCATCTACTATCACGATCAACTAGAGTTCTTGGGCACCGACTTTGACAATCAAGCTCACCTGCCCGCACTTTGGATTGGCGGCGCGGCTGCCATCGTCGTCGTAGGCACCGGCTTGGTTTGGCTTGGGTCTCGCGGTTCACTTGCCCGCCATCGCGTCCATCAGTAGACGTCGTTCGGCTTCCACGTCATCGCTTCCATCCAAAGTCGCTGCGACTGCTTCGCGAAGACGCTGGCGATAGGATTTGCGCAGTCGATGCGCGGCAACTTTCAACGCCCCGCCGGTCGTCTCCAGCTGGACAGCAATTTCGGACAACGAACCGTCGGTCGGCTGCCCAGTCAAATAGGGCGTCAACGCAGCAAACAGATCTCCTTTGCCGGCTTCGGTGTATTCCGTTTCAAGAGCAAGGAATACTTCTCGCAGCAAACTCAACGCCCAATTGCGTTCGTAGATCGCCTCGGCAGTCCAGCCATCGGTTGGCTCAATCGAATAGCGAGCTTCCGCTTCCTCAAAGTCCAGCGAAAGATGCTTCACGCGTCCGCCGCGCTTGACGGCCTTTTGGAAATCGCGTTCGTTCGACAGGAAGTGTTTGACCGACGCCAGCAGAAAGGTGCGAAAACGCCCTCGAGCTCGATCCGCATCTGCCAAGTAGTCTTTTTCAAGCAGCTTGGCAAAAAAGCCTTGGGTAAGGTCTTCGGCTTCGTTTCGGTTCTCACCGCTTCTCCGAATGAACGAGTAGACGGGATACCAGTAAGCCTGGCAAAGCTGCGTCAAGGCAGCACTCTTCTCCGCTCCAGAGGCGGCATGGACCAAGCTCCAATTGGTGGTGCAAAACTTGCCACGATCAGCATGTGAATCCCGATTCATGCCAAGATCATACTGGAATTCCCAAGGAGTGATCTCGAACGCTGCGAAATCGGCGTTCTTAACCGTCTCTTTTTGAACGGCTTTCATCGAGTTAGACTTGTGCCATGACCTTGAACTCTCTTTATCGTGCGTCGGTGCTGGTGATCGGCTGTCTTCTGGCGATCTGCACGCATGCGGAAGGGCCGTCTGCTGTTTTGGAAGACGGACATCGCTCGATGCTAAAGAAGCATTGTTTTCAATGCCACAACAGTGAGACACAAGAAGGCCAGGTGAACTTGGCTGACCTCTCGTTTGATCTTGCAACGATCGAGTCCGCGACGCTCTGGCAGAAGGTTTTGACGGCGATCAACTCGGGTGAGATGCCTCCGGAAGGCGAGAAGCAATTGCGGGCCAAGAAGAAGACCGAGTTTCTTGCCGACCTCTCACAGTCGCTGGTCACTGCACGCAGCATTCTTGCGGACTCGGGTGGCAAGATCACGATGCGGCGTCTGAATCGCCGCGAATACAAGAACACGATTCGTGACTTGGTCGGCGTGGAGATGAACGTAGAGGATCTCCCAGACGACGAGAGCGCTGGCGGATTCGACACTGCCGGAGCTTCGCTGTTCTTTTCGAGCGATCAGTTCGAGAAGTACATGGACATCGGACGCCGTGCAATTCAGATCGCGATCGACTTCAAACAGTCGCCGAAACTGCTCAAGGAAAAGCGTGAAGCAGAGGTAGCAGCCAATAAGTCGGTTCGTCGCCGGCACAAGTCGCTGAAGGCTGCCCATGAACGCGCGCTTGCCTGGAAGCAGACGCCGGAGAAGTCACCGAAGGAGTTCGGTTTCATCGACGCAGCGCGAGTGGAGTTCGAGGAGGGGAACTACAAGAAGCAGTTTCACGGATTCGATAACTATCTGAAATTGCCACAAACCAAGACAGGCGTCGTGCTGTCGGTCTCTCAGGGTGGTGCTTACGTAGACATCACTCAAGTGCCCAAGAATGCACCCCCGGGAAAGTATCTCTTGCGCGTACGAGCGGCAACTCTTGAGAACGCACCTGAGCGTCGTTGTTTTCTCGAGTATGGCGTGAAAGAAGAGGGAGCACCTGCCGGCGAGATGTCCATCCAAGGTTGCGTCAAGATCAGCGGTACATTCGAGAATCCGTCGGTGGTCGAAATCCCGATTCAATTGACCGCCACGGGAAGTCGTCAACTCGGTCTGCGTGAACGCCAACCGAACACACGCAATGCGGCTCGCAGTGTGTTTAGAAAAGCTCAAGGCTCTGAACTTGGTATGCCCGTGCCTGCACTTTGGATCGACTGGGTCGAATTGACGGGGCCACACTCAAATGGCGAAGCGAACGCCTATGATCGGATCTTTTTTCGTGGCAAGGACGCGGAACCCTCGGATTCCTACGCCCGTGAGATCATTGAACGGTTTGCCGCCAAGGCGTTTCGCGCCAGATCGCCGTCAGCAGGCTTCGTTGATCGACTGTTGGGAATCTATCAAGGTCAGAGGAAGACAGCGGACTCGTTTGAAGCCGCCCTGAAGGATCCGCTCGCGATTGTGCTGGCCGCTCCCGGCTTTCTCTATTTGCGGGAACCGGGGCTGGATGCCGAGCAACGTCAACTCAGTGACATGGAGTTGGCAATTCGCTTGTCCTATTTCCTTTGGAGTTCCCCGCCGGATGAAGAACTGATTCGACTGGCGAACAGTGGCGAGCTGCGAGATCCGCAAGAATTGGCTGCGCAAACCGATCGCTTACTTGCCAGTGAAAGGTCTTGGGAGTTCATCAGCGGATTCACTCATCAATGGCTGCAGATGGATCGGCTGGAGTTTTTTCAGTTCAACCACACCGCCTATGGCGAGTTCGACGACAGCGTCAAAGGGGCGGCTCGGCAGGAGGTCTATCACATGATCGAAACGGTCTTGCAGGAAGACCTTTCGATGGGCACGTTGCTGGACAGTGATTTTGTTGTGATCAACGATCTGTTGGCTAACTATTACGGAATCGAGGGAGTTGTCGGCAACGAGTTTCGCAAAGTCCCCGTCGATGAAGACTCTCCGCGTGGCGGATTGCTCGGAACGGCAGCAGTGCTTGCGATGGGATCCGACGGGGAACGATCCTCGCCAGTAGAACGTGGTGCGTGGGTGATGCGCAAGCTGTTGAACGATCCTCCACCGCCTGCGCCTGCCAACGTGCCTCAGTTGAGCCGCTTGGAGGACCAAGCGCTGTCAGCTCGTGAGTTGCAATCCGCCCATATGGAAGAACCGCAGTGCGCCCAATGTCATCGCAACATTGATCCACTTGGATTTGGCCTGCAAAACTTCGACGCGGCAGGAAAGTGGCGGACAAGCGTGTTGGTTGCGAAGTCGCAAGCAAGCTCCAAAGGAAAAGCGAAGCCGAAAGGCAAGAATGCAAAGGTGTCCCTTGAGATCGACTCCAGCGGAACTTTCCCGGATGGCGAGCCGTTCAAGGATTACTTCCAGTTGCGTGAAAAGCTCGGCAATCGAGTCGAAGCTTTTTCACGTGGTTTTAGCGAGTCCTTGATCTCGTACGGATTGGGCCGCCCGTTTGGTTTCACCGACGAAGACCTTGCCGTCAACATGATGGATCACGCCAGTCAGAAAGAGTACTCGATGCGGGCGTTCATTCACGCCCTTGTCCAGTCGCCACAATTCAAACGCAAATAACCTCTCCCCTAGCGATCCTGTTCATGAGTCACTTCAATCGCCGCAATTTTCTGCGTAGTAGCACCGCGCTGATTTCGCTGCCGCTGCTTGAGTCGCTTCACTGGCAGCGATTTGCTTCCGCGGCGACCGCGGCAACACCGCCGAAGCGAATGATCTTCTTGGGGTTCGGCTGGGGCGTGACTCGTGATGATTGGTTTCCCGATCGAGACACCACGGGGTCGGATTACGAACTGACGATGGGCTTGAAGCCGCTTCAACGCCACAAGCAAGACATCACTGTCATCCAGAACTTGTCGAACCAGTTCGCGACCGAGGCCCATTGGGGCAGCACCTTTTATCTGACAGGCGCGAATCGTTACGCAGAACCGGGACAGAGTTTTCACAACAGCATCTCTGCGGATCAAGTGGCCGCTCGTGTGCTGGGGAAAGACACTCGATTCACTTCCATTCAGTTTGGCAGTGAAGACGCCGACAATTCCGGACACGGTCCTGGGCTCTCCTTGGCCTGGAATTCTCAGGGCAAGCCGATGGCGGGAGTCGACACACCCGTTGCCGCCTATCACAAGTTGTTTTCTGACGACAACACACCGTTGGCTCAGCGGCAGGCGATGCTGCAGCAAAAAAGAAGCGTCCTCGATGCTGTGCTCGAAGAAGCTCGCAGCACCGGCCGTGGGTTGAGCAAAACCGATACGAACAAGCTGGACGAGTACTTTCAGTCCATCCGCGACATTGAGATTCGATTGTCGAAAGAGGAGCAGTGGTTGGAGGTGCCCAAGAAGACTCCAGAAGGCTTGGAAGAGCCGCAGGGTGAAGCCGTTGGATACCAAGAAATCAAGATGATGTACGACTTGATGATCGCTGCGATGCAGGCGGATGCCACACGCGTGATGACTTATCGCCAACCCGTGGAAAGTCTGATCAAGAGTTTCGGGGCGACCATTTCTGGTCACAACATGAGCCACTACACCAGTGGTGAACGAATCGAAGTCTCCCGGCAACGTGACCAGAAGCAGTCCGAGTTACTTGCCCACTTCATCGATCGGCTCAAGGCGACAACAGAGCCCGATGGCAGCTCGCTGTTTGATCATGTCTCACTCAGCTACGGCAGCAATATCAATTCGATTCACTACCTGAATAACTGCCCAACGGTGATCACCGGAGGCGGGGCCAACGTCCGGCACGGCCGCCATCTTGTTTTAGAAGACCCGAAAACGCCGCTTTGCAACCTGTGGGTAAGCCTTCTGCAGGGAGTCGGGTTCGATGTTCAGTCGCACGGCGATAGCACGGGCAACCTTCCACAGTTGTTCGCGTAAGCTCGATGCAAACCCTTGATGTTCTATACGAAGACAATCATCTGCTTGTGATCAACAAGCCAGTTGGAATCGCAACCATGGGCGCCGAATCGGGCCCCACGATTCACTCCCTCGCCGTGGATTACATACGCAAAAAGTACGGCAAGCCTGGCAAAGTCTTTTTGGGCGTTGTGCATCGGCTCGACGCGATGACAACGGGTGTTCTCGTGCTGGCGCGTACGAGCAAATCCGCGTCCCGACTCTCCGCACAGTTTGCTGCCAAGCAAAGCAAGGGTGGCCCGCGAAAAATCTACCTTGCTGGCGTGGAGGGAGCGTTGGACCAAAGTGAAGGCGAATGGGTGGACCACATTCGCAAAGACGATGCCGCAATGCGAATGCGAGTCGTCGACGACGCTGCTTCTGGTGCCCAGGAAGCGAGTCTACGGTTCAAAACGCTCTCGAGTCAGGCGGACGCTTCGGTCGTTGCGATCCAACTGCTGACCGGACGAAAACACCAGATCCGAGTTCAATTTGCAGAGCATGGATACAAGCTAATCGGTGATCGGAAGTACGGCTCTACCAGGAAGTTTGGCAGCCAACCTCAGTCGATCGGAATCGCATTGCATGCATGGCGTTTGCAGGTGGTTCATCCGACGAAAAAGGAAAACATGTGGTTTGAAGCCCCCTTTCCCGCGTCTTGGAAAACACTGGCCAAAACCCTGCCGTCAAGCGAGCGGATCAGAGCTACAATCAATCGTTCCTTTGAGCTTGATGATGACAGTGACTGAACTGGTCGGCGCAACGGTTTGAGAGAGAGATGGGCGGAGTGAAGTGGGCAACGCAGCGAAGAACAGTAAAACCGAGTTGGGCGAATCACGATTCGTTCCCAAACGCATTGTGTCCGGTGGCCAGACAGGAGTCGATCGTGCGGCGTTAGATGTTGCGATCGCCATGGGAATCGGTCACGGAGGTTGGTGTCCAGCCGGCCGCCTCGCGGAAGACGGCACGGTTCCCAGCCGCTATGAACTCGACGAAACCGACTCGTCTGAGTATCCCGTCCGCACCGAACAGAACGTTGTTGATAGTGACGCCACGTTGATTCTGTACGAATCGCGGTTGAAGGGCGGCACCCTCTTGACCCAGAAGATTTGCAAACGGCTCGGCAAGCCGTACTTGAGCGTTCGCATGGACCGCGACGATCCTGAACGGACCGAACAGTGGCTGCGCAAGCACCGGCCAGAGACTTTGAATGTGGCGGGCCCACGAGAAAGCACGTCGCCAGGAATCTTTCATCGATCGATGGCCTACCTCCTGAAGGCGCTCAATGGACGATGATTGTTTGCGATCACCTAAAAGAAAAAGCCCGCGAACAACGTTGGGTACGTTGATCGCGAGCCGTTGGATTCGCGGGTTGGCTGATTCGACTCGATGAGGGCCTAGAATCGAAACGTGAACTGCGAGCTGCCGCCACCGATCGTGATTCCACGGCTGCGGGTCGGGTAGACGCGCTGGTTTCCGATGCCGGGATGTCCGTAGTGGCTGCTGTGAGTTCGCGTGCTGTACGATCTCGAGTTGTAGCCAAAGCCGGAGTTGTAGGGTGGTCGGTAAGTCTGACGCTTGACGATGGGTTGCACGCAAATCGGGGTTCGTAGTGTTCGCAGGTCTTCTTGCAGGTGATGAATGTCGTTTTCGATCGAATTCAACAACCGACGAACGTGCGAGGTGTTTCCATGAACGTGTCCATGACCGTACGAAGCAGCCCGCTCGACACAATCGAATAGAGACTCGAGGTGATGGAATTTGGCGTCCAACTCAAACAAGTCCGATTCCATGTGAGCCAAGCTACCGTGATCGTGCGCGACATCATGCAGATGATCCGCGAGGCGAGCCAGGTCGCGGGAATCGTCTCTCAACTCACGGTACTGCGGCGTGTGTCGATAGTGGCGACTCTCGCTAACCAAACGCTTCGCTTGTCGCTCGATGCTGAGCGCGAGCTGATCGATGTGATGGTAGGTGTCCGCAGAAGCAGTCGTTGCTGTGAAGAGCAGTGCGATGGCTGCGAGGGTTTTGGGGAGAGTGGTCATGTTCGTATTCCTTCTTGTGGTTTCAGCCGCAGACTCCGTTGTCTGACAAACCAATACCTATGCAGCAGCCATGCCAAGAAGGTTTCACAAATACGAAACAGGCAAAAACCCAACGTTTTTCTGGGTTTCACGACCAATCGCGGGCATTTTCCGCAAAAAGAAGAACGTAGTCACTCTGATTGCACATCGTGACACTTGCCGTCAGTGTGACGACATTCGAGAGATTGGATTCAGGGATCACCGCGGCGTGGAACGCAATGTGTTCGATGCCGCTGGTTTTTTTCAACCGGATGGCGGCTAGCGTAGCATCGCCAAAACTTGATTCTTCTGGGTGTAGCCGACCTTCTTCTGAACGACTTTCCCGTCCTTCAGAACGACCAGTGTCGGTAGCGACCTGACTTTGAATCGCTTGGCCAGGTCTTCATGTTGATCGAAGTCGACTTTGATGATCTGAGCTTTGGCTGCTCGCGCGTCGTCCTCGATTTCATGCAGGATCACGGATTGCTTTTTGCAAGGCCCACACCAGTCCGCGTAGAAGTCTAGCAACACGACCCCCGGTGCGCTGTCAACGAAATCATTCAGGTTCTCGTTGCTTTTCAATGTTCTTAGGGGCTGAGGTGCTTTAACAGCTGAAACCATAGAGACGGTCGCAATGGGCGAATCGTCGGTGACATAGTTTGCCGCTGGCGGATGGTCGGTCGCTACGTGACCCGCTGCCACGACCTGGGTTGGTGATTCTGGTAACAGATCGCCAATCGAAGCGAACGCGCCGCCGCTGGAAGTATCACTAACGCTACCACTAACATCCTTGGCTGCAAACGCTTCTTCTTCGTGGTCCGCAATCAGAGGTGATTTGCAGCCCATGGAAAGAACCGTGACCACCATTGCGACTGGTAGAACTGTTAGTATTTTCATATCGAAGCGCTCCGTGCAAACTTTGCGAGATCCGTGAAAGTTAGTTGGGAACTCTCCCAATGTCGTAACGCAGATCTTTCCCGCCAAGAACATCCGCTTATGTACTCTTGCAAATCGATAGCCCACGAAGCTAGACGAAAATCACGAGTTCTCTTTCTCGGACTTCGCAGCATCGTTTCGGATGTGAAACTCGATTGGATCTGTTATGAGTGAAGAAACAGCAAACCCAGGCAAATGGCGAAGGATTTCTGTTCGAGCTCTGCTGTTGCTAATGCTAGTTGCGGCTTCTTACATGGCCGGCAAATTGGAAACCATCAGCTTCGAACCTCGGACGCAGGTTGCTGGCACCTACGCGATCAAGTTCAACAGTGGCGCAACGCGAGACATCAAGATCGCTCGGTTGGAATCGGGAAAGTACGCCATCCAAGGCGCTGGAAACCTGGATGGGGAATACTCGCTGGCAAACAGCCAGCTGATCATGACACTTCCTCGCGACAGCCGATTCCTCGGTCTGATTTGGGCGAAACAAGAGGGCGGCTGGGAGCTGGTGCGTGAACCGCCGAATCATCCAGCTGGCGCAAACTACTTGGGTGCAACTTTGACGAAGCACCCAAGTGAATGAACCAAATGCTGCTCGGGTTTAGGTCAACTTGGTCTTGCCAGGCACTGCGTACTTTGGATCAGGCCGATCGCCGTTGATGTCGAAGTCTTTGGGGAACAGGTCCAAGACTGATTCTTCGGTGGCGAACTTCCAGGTGACGTCTTTGCCTGTGTAAGCAGCCATGCGGCCAAGCACGGCGGTCATGGAGCTTTCGGCGGTGGCTTTCAATTCGACGATCGGCTTGCCCGCCAAAATCGAATCGACCAAATCCTTGTGCTCTTGTTCGTAGGCGTCGCCGATATTTCCCTTCATCGACCAAAGCTCTTTTCCGTCGCGGTCGACGATGTTGGCTCCTTTGTTGGCGCCGTAGATCGTGCAGATACCGTTGCTTCCATAAACGACGTTCGAGTTGTTGCTCGCTGCACCAGGGATTTGTCGGCACATGAACGACACCATCCGGTTGCCGGGGTAGAGGTAGTCTACTTCCATGTTGTCCCACATTTCGCTTCCATCAGGACGCGTGAAGCGACCTCCGGATCCAAACGCCGACTCGGGTGGTCCTCCCATGATCCAGTTCATCGTGTCGATGTTATGAACGGCTTGCTCAGCGATCTGGTCGCCTGATAACCAAATGTTGTGCATCCAGTTGTAAACCTGGTACTGCGTGTCACTCATGCCTTCTTTACGCGTCTTGTGCCAGATCCCGTTGCTGCAATAGCGCATGGAGGCGGCAATGATGTCACCGATGGCGCCATCATGGATTCGCTTGATCGCTTCCATGTAGTTCGTCTGACGTCGGTATTGAGTGCCCGTCACGATTGCCGTTCCGTTCTTCTCTGCCTTTTCATGAGCAGCGAGACAGACTCGAAAGCCGGCCGGATCCACGCAGGTTGGTTTCTCCGCAAAGATATGCTTGCCTGCATCAACTGCTTCGGCAATGTACTGCGGGCGAAAGCCTGGAGGCGTCGCAAACAAGACAAGATCGATATCAGGATCGTCAAGGATTCTCTTGTAGCCATCGATTCCGCTATAGATCTTTTTCTCCGAGACAACAACTTTCTCGGGATACTTTTTGCTGATCGATTTCAGCAACGCAGGTCCTTTGACCTCTTCCAAATCGGCGATCGCAGCGACCTCGATGTTCTCGTTGATCGTCAGCGAATTGTTGATCGCTCCGGAGCCACGCCCGCCTGCACCAACCAATCCGATTCGAACCTTCTGGGCGGAGCCACCCGCCGGTTCTTGGCCACGCAGAACTCGCGTGCTGGCTAAGCCGGAAGCTACGCCTGCCGAGATTGTCGTGCCAGTCTTGAGAAATCCGCGGCGTGTTTGGTTTCTAGCTTCGTTGGAGGATTGATCAGTATCGTTTTTCATGGATCGTGTTCTCATCGATGAGGAACCTCGTGGGCTTCCGCACCAATATTGATGCGTGCGGAAGACTTGCGAGGGGAGTGAATTGGGTGGGAAGATGCTCGGCTGGGAAACCGAGCTGTTGGAGCTGGTTAGGTGGGGCCGATCACGGAATCTTGCCATGGTGGGCCGTTAAGATCCAGCGTCGTCGTGTTCAGTTTAGTCTAATGGAACGAACGATTGGTTTCAGCCACGTGCAAACTCGACAGTATAAAAAGATTCATGAATCCACTGCTAAAATCCCTCGGATTACTGGTACTGCTGGTCGTTCCCGCGTCCGGAGCCGATGACCAGCCCAACTTCATCGTGATCTTCTGCGACAATCTCGGTTACGGGGACATCGAGCCTTTTGGATCAACCGTTCATCGCACGCCGCACCTGAACCGTATGGCGGCCGAGGGACGCAAGTTCACACACTTTTGCGTCACAGCCGGTGTATGCACGCCTTCGCGAAGCAGTCTGATCACGGGTTGTTACTCCCAACGCGTTGGCATGCACGACAACCCGCGTGATGGGCAGGTGCTGCGTCCCGTCTCTCCCTATGGTTTGAATCCGAGCGAAGTCACGATCGCAGAAGTGCTGCGCGAGGCCGGCTACGCGACCGGCATGGTTGGCAAGTGGCACTTGGGCGATCAGCCGACAATGATGCCCCACGACCAAGGCTTCGATTGGTTCTACGGCATTCCCTATAGCGATGACATGACTGCTGAAGTCGGGAAACGCTTGGGCGAGCGTCTTCAGGGTGACCTCTGGCCGCCGCTGCCGCTGATGGAAAATAGCAAGGTCGTTGAGGCACCTGCGAATCGTGACCTGTTGACGAAACGCTACACCGAAAAGTCAATCGAGTTCATTGAGAAGAACAAAGATCGCCCCTTCTTTCTGTACCTACCCCAAGCGATGCCTGGCAGCACGAAGACTCCATTTGCCAGTCCGCAATTCAAAGGCAAGAGCAAAAACGGTTCTTGGGGCGACTCGATTGAAGAGTTGGATTGGTCGACCGGCCAGTTGTTGGACAAGCTGCAGGACTTGAAAATTGACAAGAAGACGCTGGTGATCTGGACATCGGACAATGGTGCTCCGATGTCGCCTGACATGTCCAGCGAAGCGCGCGGAAGCAACCGGCCGCTGCATGGTCGTGGCTACACCACCGCCGAAGGTGCCTTCCGCGTACCCACGATCTTCTGGTGGCCAAGTCAAATCGCGGCGGGTTCCACTTGCACCGAATTGGCGACCACGATGGATCTGCTACCGACGTTCGCTTCAATGGCCGGCGCCAAATTGCCCTCGAATAAAATTGATGGTCATGACATCCAACCCTTGGTCGTTGGCGACGCGAGCGGCAAGTCACCTTACGATGCTTTCTTCTACTACGAGCGTGACCAGTTGCAAGCGGTCCGCAGTGGACCGTGGAAACTGTTTCTACCGCTGCAGGAATTCACCAAGCACCCTCACTTCAAACGCAATCAGAAAGCGACGGCTCTGCTGTTCAATGTCGTCGACGACATCGCCTCGGAGCACGACCTGGCAAGCGAACACCCCGATGTGGTTCAGCGATTGACGAAGTTGGCCGACGAGGCGCGCGCCGACTTGGGTGATCGCGGTCGTCCGGGTGACGGACAGCGAGAACGCGGGAAAGTTGATTCGCCACAACCCATTCGCGGTTAGCCCACGAGCTTGCGAATCGATCGATCAAGCATCTTCGATTTTCAATTCGAACCGCTTGATCTTCGACGCTTTTCCGTCCTTGTTGGAGTCCACCAAGGCGCCACACAGGCGAACGTCACGCGTGGCGACATGGAAGTGACAGGGTTCAAAGGTCCGTGTCGTTTTCATCACTCGTTTGATATCGCGGCCAATGATACTCTCGTAGGGCCCGCACATCCCAACGTCACATTGGAAGGCGGTCTTGCCCGGCAGGACGCAAGCGTCGGCGGTCGGAACATGCGTGTGTGTGCCGAGAACGGCCGTGACTTTTCCATCCAGATAACGGGCCAAGACCTGTTTGTCGCTGGTTGCCTCTGCATGCACATCAACCAAAATGTGATTGGTCGAGTCACCGATCTCTTCCAAAGCACGATCCGCAGCCTCGAACGGGCAATCGACTGGTCGCATGTAGACTCGTCCCATCAATGAAATCACACCCAGCGGACCTTTGCTGGTTTCAACCATTGTCCAAGTGCGACCGCTCGCGTCCCCCGGATAGTTGGCAGGTTTGACGATCCGTGTGCTCTGTTCCAAAGTTGGGATGATGTCTTTGCAGCGATAGATGTGGTCGCCCAAAGTGATTGCGTCGACGCCCGATTCGATCAGTCGCTTGTACTGTCGAGGCATCAGCCCGGAGCCGTCCGATGCATTCTCGGCGTTGACGACCAAAGCGTCTAACTTGTGTTCGGCACGCAACGATTCGGCATGTTTGATAACAGCCGAGTAGCCGGGTTTCCCGACGATGTCGCCCAGAAAGAGTATTCGCATGGGTTGGATGAGATTCGGGTTTCGCGGCGTGCTCGTCCGAGCAAAGAGAGAGTTGTGACCACGTTGCTGCAGTTGCTGCGGTTCCATTCCGAACAACTGGTGTGACTTGACCCCGGTATGTCAGTAACATAACAGAATCTATCCGCTATCGTTCACCACCCGAGTGTTTGCCTTTGATGGATGCCATCCTGTTCGACCTGGACAACACATTGATCAATCGCGATCAGGCGGTGCACGCGTTCTGCGAAACCGTGGTAGAGGATCGCAGGAAGGATCTGGGCCTCGCTTCGAGACGCGATTTGGTCCAGCGTTTGATGGATTGGGATCAGCACGGGTACCCCGGTCGAGCTGAGTGGGGGCGGCGCGTTTGTGCCTGCTTGGGAATGCAGGAAGACCGATTTTGGCGAGAATTCGAGCACCAAGTACCCCGTTTGATTCCTCGGGACAATCGGATTGTGAAGCAGCTGCAAGAGCTGTCTGGCCGCGTTTGCGTGGTGATCGTGACCAACGGTACCGCTCGAATGCAAACCGCAAAACTTCAAGCTGCTGGTCTGCAGGGGATTGCCCGAGACGTCGTGATCTCGGAGGCAGTTGGATCCTGGAAGCCGGACTCAGCCATTTTCGAGCACGCCCTGCGAGCGGCGAACAGTTCAGCTGCCAAAGCTTGGATGGTCGGAGACGATCCCATTCGCGACATGCAAGCGGCTGCAAAGTTGGGCTTTCGAACTCATTGGATCTCGATGGGGCGTTCGTTTCCAAGTCAGCTCGACTCGGCCGACCAAACAAGCCCTACCATCCATGAATGCCTGCAGGCCCTCTTGTCGCACACGTAGCGCGCGAGGGAAGTTTGCGGTATCGTTGCGGCGATCCAATTGAATCGGAAGGTGCGGAATCCGATCGCCGCGGGCTCCCTCAAGGATTTCGATACGGAACTGAGCAGCAAAGCCGAAGCAGTTGGTCGATGACCTCGTCCATCGCATCAGACGCGTTGACGTTACCGACAATGACGATGACCAATTCTTCTTCGGGAAGTCGCATCATTTTGCTGAAGAACCCTTGGTTGCTGCCGCTGTGCGAATGCGACAAACGTTCGTCTAGTGGAAGCCTCTCTACCTTCCAGCCACAGGCATAGTTTCCATGAACTGGTTGAAAGAGTCTCTTCTTCTGAGCCTTGGTCAGAAGCTCGTCGCCGGTCAAAATACGGTCCCACTTCACCAAGTCACCCGCGCTGGCAAAGATCCCGCCACTGCCGAAGCCAGTTCCGAAATTGCGACCACGTTCGCCGTTGCTGTAGGTCGGCCCGTCCGCTTGAAGACTCTCGAGTGTAAGACCTTCTGCGATTCGTGACTCCGAAGCTGGCTGATCCAGGCGGGCGACGCCCGTGTTCTTCATGCCGAGCGGTTCAAAGATGTTCTGCTCCATGTAGTCCGCGTAGCTCATTCCACTGACACGAGCAATCAGAGCAGACAACACGCGGAAGCCAAAGTTTGAGTACAAGTAATTGGATCCAGGATCCGACTTCAATGGCATTTGCACTGCTAGTCGCACGTAATTTCCGACCGGCGTTGCCGTTTTCGACATGCTATTCCACTGAATACTTCCAATCTCTCCTTCCGGGGTTCGTGGCAGCCCCGATGTGTGCGTCATCAAGTGGTGGATGGTAATCTTGGCGTAAGGCGGTTTAGCGAACTCAGTTAGATAGTGATGGACAGGATCATCGAT
>JBGCGI010000057.1:0-8232 GCA_045110715.1 Rubripirellula sp. | reverse complement strand
CACGGCGAAGATCGCTGCCCGCGACGCGCACGTGTTCGAGGTGTCTACCAACTACGAAGCTCGCGGCTACGACGAGGGCAAGAAGATCGGTTGGCGTGACGCAGTGAGTGCAATCGCCTGCATGTGGCGGTATCGCAAGGGGTGACAGACAAGAAGAGTTCAGGATTCAGAGTTCAGATGCTACGATCTGACCGGTCCTGAACTCTGAACTCTGAACTCTTCCTTTCTTTTATGTCTTCTTTACACTTCGATTGTTTGTCCGGAATATCGGGCGACATGACCCTGGGAGCGCTGGTCGACTTGGGCGTTGACGTTGCCGAGATCGAAACGGCGGTTCGATCGATGGGACTGCCCGACGTTTCGATCACCGCCCGCGATGTGACGAAGAAGGGCTTTCGCGCGACGAAGGTGGACATCACGCATCCGCCTGAACACGCGCACCGTCACCTGCACCACATCGAAGAGATGATTGATCGCGGTGACGCGATCGAAGCCGCTGCAAAAGACCTCGCGAAGAAGATCTTTCACGTCGTCGCAGTCGCCGAAGCCAAAGTGCATGGTTCGACCTTGCAGAAGGTCCACTTTCACGAAGTCGGTGCCATCGACTCGATCGCCGATATCGTCGGGACCGCGGTGGGAATGACGCGATTGGGAATTGATTCGGTCACCGCGTCAGCGGTTCCCACCGGGACTGGCGAAATCACGATTGCCCACGGACGCGTCAGCGTTCCTGCACCCGCGACCGCCGAGATTCTGCGCGGCGTTCCGTTGGCGGCAAGTGACATTGCTGCTGAGTTAACAACTCCGACGGGCGCCGCGATACTGAAAGCCAACGCGGGCTCCTTTGGTGCCCTGCCCTGCATGACGATCGACAGAATCGGTTACGGAGCGGGCACCATGGACTTGGACGCCCAAGCAAACGTCTTGCGAGTCTATTTGGGCGATACGGATGTTGTGGCGACCGCGTCGGCGGGATTAGAAACTGACAAAGTGAGCGTGTTGGAAACTAACTTGGACGATTGTTCGCCCGAGCAGATTGCCGACGCGTGCGAGCGTTTGCACCAGGCCGGCGCATTGGATGTCTATCAGACGCCTTGCCTGATGAAGAAAGGACGGTCGGGCGTCGTTTTGACCGTGATGTGTGTTCCGGGCACCGAACCAAAATTCGAATCGATCCTCTTTTCGTCGACGACCTCGATCGGCTTGCGTAAAACGATCGCGATGCGCAGCAAGCTGCCGCGTCAGCAGTCCGTCGTGGCGACGAAATACGGTGACGTCCGCGTCAAGAACGTGACGTTGCCCAGTGGTGACCACCGCTACAAAGTCGAGTACGAGGACGCGTCGCGACTGGCCCGGCAGCACGGACGATCGTTGATTGAAATTGTCAACGAAGTCCAATCCGCGGTCGACTAGCATCAGGGCTTAGGCGGTTCGGATTCGATTCGGGTGATGCTGAACGCGAAGATGTGGGCGTCCACACTGTCGGAGTTGATGTCTTCGTGGGCCGTCCACTCAGGCAAAGTGAGCTCCGGCGGGATAAAAACTGCCGAAACCAGGGCCAACATTGCAAGGCAATGGGAAGGTAGACGCTGTCAATCCAGCCCAGCAGTCTTGGCATGTGATTCCGGCGGAAGATCTGTCTTCGTCGTATCAGGTTTCGTAGCTGCAGATTGCGTTGCGAGTGTTTCTTCAAGACCGTAGGGGCGCTGGTGCAATCCGAGTTGCTCGCATTCGATACTTGGTAAGACCGTCTTCAGTCGTGCGAGCTGCTCGAGCCCGTCGTTGCGAAGAGTCTCGGCTTCGCGTCCTTTTAAAAGGCGGGAAAGGTCCACCATGGATCGCCCACGTTCGCCGAGCTGGCCGAGTGACTCAGCAAGTTGAATTGCTTTGCGAAAGTGTTTGACGGCCCGTTTCCGTTGGCCTGCCATGGACGCCGCACGTCCAGCGACACGCTGGGTGTGGGGCTGCATGTTAGGGAAGCTAAGCGAAATAATCCGCGCGACTTTCGCAGCACGCATGCATTTCCTGATGGAAGCCTTGCTGTTCGTGCCCGTCCCCGCAACCCAGCTCTTTCCTGCTCTTGCTTCGGCCAGCAAGCTGTAGCCTGGCGCAGTGTAATCAACAACGAACCACTCTCTGTGAAGCCACCTAATAACATCCAGACACAGCAATTCGGCTTTTTCGAATTGGGATTCCTGCAAGTGCACTCGGATCATTTCCTCCATGGCGATGGGCCACGAAAGTGTGTCGGCCGTCTCCTCAACGGCTTGTTGAGCAAGACTCATCGCTTCTGACAAACGTCCCATGCGGGACAATCCGTCGGCTGTCGCGTACCTGCCCCAGGCACAGATCAGTGGGTCGTTGACGCGAATCCCGGCGTCAATCTCCTGCTTTCCAAGGGCGACAATCGCCTCTGCGTCTCCCTCCAAAGTCGCGATATGGCGGCTGAGATGTAGAAACCAGGCGTAGTGCCAGTCACGGGTCTTTTGAAGATAGGGAAGAGCGTCTTTCAAGTGCTTGTGAGCTTCCGCAAGATTTCCGACAAAATATTCGTGGGTTGCGCGGTTGCCTGCACATAGCGCGTTGGTAAAGGAGGATCGCCCTTGAATCAGGTGTTTGTCCATCGAGGTGATGAAACTTCCTGCACGAAGTGTCCCTAGCTTTCCCATACTTGCATTGACGGCGAGATACTTGCTTGCAGCGGCGGCAATCGTGTCTGGTTCTTTGGAACGTCTCGACAACCAGGCAACTCTTGCCGTGATCTGCAGCATTTGCAGTGCATCCTTGACCATCGCCGCACTGACAACATCGGTGAGCAGTTCACACTTGTAGGCCAATTCGTCTCGAGTCTTGACGGATGACCAACAAAGCGATGGCGGAAGCAGCAAAAGTAGGTTGGATTTCGCAATGCTCAGCAGCTTACCAATCGTCGTCACGGGAAGTCGTTCGCCAACCGTCCGCAAAGCGTCGTCACTGAACTTCAGGCTTTCTTTCGAGACGTCGCTCATTGGGGTTAAATTAAACTCGCCTCGCAGCACCTGTGATCGCTGCAATCGAGTGTCAGCGACCACATTCGCGTCCCGCAAAGCAGTCGCCGATTCATCTGATCTGCCTAGCTCGAAGCATGCTTTCGCCAGAAGCATTTCGAATTCGAACAGTTGATTGCGACCAATGCTTCCAGGTGGATTCGACTTTGCTTTGCGTAGCATGGATCTTGCGTCGGCATATGACTGCGAATGCATGGCAGCCTTTGCAGCGCTGTAGAAATAGTTCCACGCTCGATTCACATCACCGGCTTCCGAAAAATGCTCGGCCAGCAACGCGTGTGTCACATCACCTCCTGCCTGTGACTTTTGTTCAAGTAATTCTCCGATCCGCTTGTGCATGTTTTCGCGACGCGGTTGAGAAAGGTTCTCGATGGCTGTCTCGCGAAATAGATCGTGACAAAAACGTAGCGTGCGGGATTTATGGTGCTCTTGCAGTACGCCCGCAGCCAACAGTTGATCTAATCCGTCAAAAAAGTCGTACTCACTGACGCCATCGCAGAGCTTCTGCAATAGATCAAGATTGACGATCGAGCCCAGAACGGACGCCGACGCGACAATCTTTGTGGCATTGTTTTCGAGCCTTCCGAGCCGATTGCGGATTGAGTCACGAACCCCCGCGGAGGCTTTGGGGCGCGCGTTTGGATCCGTCGATAAACTCCAACAGCTTTCCGCTTCGGCAAGCCATCCACTCTCCCGCCATTCGCGAATGGACTGAGAAATGAAGAATGGATTCCCAAGACAGTGTTGTGATGCAAATGCGACGAGATCCGGATGCAGCGATGAAGACGGAGCCTCTAAGACCGAGGCGATGAGATCCCTGGTTTCGGTGTCATCAAGTCGTGTTAATGGGATGTGACTGGCGCCGCCCCTGCTGCAGACCCGGTCGATGAACTCGCTTGCGGACGCATATTCCACGCCGCTACGAGAAGTCAAGCAGATGGCGATCCGCGGTGGCGAATCTGAACCCACGAGACGCGATGGGCTGTTCAGTTCGCCGATCAAGTGCAAGAACAAGTCGAAAGTACTATCGTCGGCCCAGTGAATGTCTTCGATCAGCAAGCAAAGGGGCTGGACTTCAGAAATCTCGAGGAAAAATGAGGCCAGGGCGCGGAAAACATATTTGGGGTCGCGACGCATCTCATTCGCCGTGGTCGGAACGTGCCTGGCAAGCCAAGTTCGCAACTCGGGGCCCATCCGCAGTAGTTCAGTCGCGTAATTTTCAACGATTGAATCGATGGCCGTCGACGAATTACCTGTTTGCAGAACGCAGGTCGATGCCAACGGATCATGCTCCTCCCCCAGCATCTGCACTCGATGCTTGACGCGATCCAGCTCGGACAATATCTGGCGAATGATTTCGCAGAATGGCTGGAATGGCGCAATGTTCCCCTCGAAGCATCGGCCTTCGTAGATCTTTGCACCCGCGACCAGCGCTTTCCGCATTCCACGTCGCATCAGACTGGTCTTTCCCATGCCTGCTTCACCGGTCACGAAGACCGCATGTTGTGGCTTGCCATCGGTCATCGAAGGTGCGGAGATCGGACTGAGACCTTCACTCACCACGGACTCGATTTCATCAATCTCCGATTGTCGTCCCACGAAACGGGAAACCAGACTATTAACTTGGTTGGAGATTGCACTCGGGAGTGACTCAGCTGACCAACCCAGGTCATGTGCGATGACGGCCCGCAGATCCGAAGTTGTGGTGGGGCGATCAGCCGGAGTCTTTTCCAGCAGCCCAGCGACAGCTTTCGCCAAATCGATTGAAACAGCATCGGAATGACTGCGAAGGCTATCTGGAACGACGGTCACCTGTTGATTGATCAACGCATTGACGTCGCCTCGAGAGTCAGCATACGGGTGCTGACCAGAAACCAATTCATAGACGAGCATTCCCAATGAATACAGATCGGCGCGGTGGTCAAGCTCGTCCCGCAGTATTTGTTCGGGAGCGCAGTACGCCACCGTTCCCAGAAAATTGGTGTCACGTGAGAGCGTGGACGATGTGTTGGCGAACTTGGCGAGTCCAAAATCGCTCAGCTTCACGTCAAATCCGGAGCCGTCGGGGCGTCGTCGGGCCAAGACGTTGCCGGGCTTGATGTCGCGATGGATGATCCGTTTGGAGTGAACAAAGTCGATTGCCTCGCACAGGCTGTGGACTGCCGCGAGTATTTGTTTCAGTGGCGCACCGATCATTTCGCGAGCGGTTTGCCCGGGAAAATACTCCATCGCGAAGAAGGGGCCCTCGCGGGTTTCCCCGTATTCGTAGACCTCAATCAGATTCTCGTGCTTCAGTGACGCGATCGTGCTGAATTCACGCGTGAACCGCTGCTTGGCGGTTCCGCTCAGCTTGGATTGCATGACCTTCAGGGCGACCAGCTGCCCCGTACCGATCTCCTCCGCCAAATAGACGACCGCCATGCCGCCGCGACCGAGTTCGTGCTGGATCTGGTAGCGGTCGCTGCCCGACCAACTGTTGTCGATGACGCCGGCACCGAGTGAGTATTCCTCACTTTGATCGCTTGCCGGACCGTCGTGGGTTGCCGCCAGGGATGGCTGCGCCGAGGTGCGAGTTTCAACGTCGGCCATTTCAGCTTCCCGGAAAACGATGTTGTGGTTGAGTAGGCATTGATCGACGCTGTAGCTTGGCCAGTCACGGGGCCCAAAAACCTGATTCCTATTTGGGGCAGCTAGCGGATATTGATGCTACACCGGCAGGGTGGGAACCCACTTCGCCTCAGTCTTCAACGATCGAATCAGCTGGCGGCATCAGGTTTCTTGTCAGCGAGGCATCTGGTTGGGGCGGGTAACGTTGCTGTCGACTTCCACCTTGCCCTCATGGTACGGCGTTTGAGTGATGCCGAGGGCATCTGCTTCGGCAATGGGTAAAACGGTGCTGAGTCGGCGCAAATTTTCCAAACCTTCGCCGCGCAGCTTGTCCGCCTTGGAGCCGATTTCGAGACGTGAAAGGTCAAGCATCGCTCGCGCGTGTTCGGCCTGCTGCTCGAAGGCTTCTGCCGCGGCGATTGCCTTGAGGAACCATTTTCGTGCTTTCGAGGTCTTACCGATCAGACTGTAATAGCGACCGCGAACTCGAAACGCGTAGGGACGTACCGATCTAAAGTTCCAACCGCAGAGAACCGCTTTGCGGCACGCCTTGGCTGCCAACTTTCGATCCTTTCCGGTCAAGTTGGCACTCTCGCTGCACCACTGTGGAGCGGTCAATGCATCGGCAAGGCAAGGATAATTCATCATCGACCAGTCGAACGCGAATCTGCTTTTCCACATCCACCTGATGCTCTCGCGCGCGTCAACACGAGCATTCTCAAAATGGCTTTGCTGTAGATGAGCATAGGCGCGTTCAGCAATCGCGATAGTGTGCGTAGGGTTGCCTTTGGTAGCCGCAACGCCATCGTCTGCGAGTGCTATTGCCTCGTTGCAGTTTCCCATTCGACACAAAGCATTGGCGACTCCGTACTTTCCCCAGGCGATTCCGATGGAATCGTTAATCTTCAACGCAAAGTTGAGCTCTCGTTGACTTGTTTGCAAAATCCGTTTGGCGTCGCCTTCAATTGAAAGCGAGTGGCGCAGCATATGCAGCGAGTAAAGATTGTTCCAGTCTCGCGTTCGTTCAAAAAAAGGAATCGCCTCTCGGATGAGACACTCTGCGTCATGAAGATTTCCATCTACATATTCTGATGTGCCTAGATGCGTAAGTGCGTACGCTCTTGCAAATGGCGATCGGCAATCCTTAACTTTACTACGTGCGACTCGTCTGAATCGACGACCGAATCGGGAGGGGATCGCACCAGATATTGCATAGTTGATCGCGTACTTGGAATAGGCGCTTGTGATGCAATCAACATCATTCGAGAAGGTCGCAACGACCGGGTTGCGAGACGTTGCTTGAATGTAGCCAAGCAAGTCATGTCCAACGGATGCAAGACTCAGGTCCATGTAAATTTTCGAAGCGAGCGCGTACCGCGAGTTATTACCACCGAACCATCTGAGTAGTGATTTTGGTAGGTTCATGAGCATGGTCGAGATCCAAATACTGGATAGTCGGCTGAGCACCGAGATTCGCGGTTTCTCGCCGATTGCTCGGAGCGCCTCGTAGAGATGTTTCGCCACCAAGTCGCCGTTGTCCATTGGCGGGTAAGAGTTGGCAATCGCCCAACGGGCATTGGCGAGCTGGATTCCTGTTTCGGCAGTCTTCGCTGCAAGATCAAGCTGTGTTCGCCCAGCATCGACCCTTCCAATTTCAAAAAGTGCGCGGCCATAGAGCATCTTGAACTCAAACTGATCACGCTGGTCTGCATCGGCTGGCACAGCTTTGTTTGCCGTCTCCAGAATCTGTACAGAATCTGGAAAAGCTTGTGAGTTGTTCGCGCGTCGCGCAGCGTCCAGGAAGTATGGCCAGGCCTGCCGCGGTCTTCCGCCTGAAACGAAGTGTTCGGCAAGTCTTGCTGACGAGATTTCTTGGCCTTCGTCGAGACGTTCCTTTAGTTCCGCGGCGATCTTTAGGTGGGTTCGTTCACTCCTTGGCTGGCTGAGCATCGCATTGGCTGCTTCTCGAAATAAGTCGTGCGTGAAGTTCAGATGCCGCGTTTGCAGACCTTCTCGCAAGACTCCCGAGGCGAGTAATTCGTCCAATCCGTTGTAGAATGTAAACTCATCGATCGAATCGCAAATTGTTTCCAGCAGATCGATGTCAACGATCGCTCCGATAACGGATCCCATCGACGCGAGCTGCCTTGCCGAGTCACTCAGCCGTCCCAGGCGTTGACCGATCGCATCTCGCATTCCCGATGATGCCTGCGGCCGATCGGATTCCTTCGAGGATAGTTTCCACCGCCCCGATTCATTGACGAACCAGCTGGTGTCACGCCACTCCCTGGCTGATTGGGCGATGTAGAATGGGTTGCCAAAACAGTTTTCTGAAACATACGCGATGATTTCTTCATCGATTAGCTCCTCACGTGTGTCCAGGACCGACGCGATCAAAGCCGTGCTCTCGTCGCGGGGCATCTTCGTCAGCTGCAGGCGACATGCCACGGGCGACTGGCACACCGTTTCGATGAATTCGAGAGTGTTCTTGTAGACGTTTCCGCTTCGGGAAGTCAGGCAAATCATCAGCGCGGGCGATCGTTCCTGTCCGGTCAACTGGTGTGTGACCGCTTCGATC
>JBGCGI010000056.1:0-18553 GCA_045110715.1 Rubripirellula sp. | reverse complement strand
AAACGTGTCGGGATTGCCTTGCGAATAGACGGTGCGGCCAAATTCACCCGCCCAAATGACCAGCGTTTCGTCCAGCATCCCGCGTTGCTTCAAGTCCTGGACAAGCGCAGCTGACCCCTGGTCAGTCTCCTTCGCCAGGGTAGGCAAGTATTTCTGCACATTGCTGTGATGATCCCAACCGCGATGAAACACTTGGACGAAACGAACACCGCGTTCCGCAAGCCGCCGAGCGAGCAAGCAATTTGCGGCATGCGAACCAGGTTGTTTTGCATCTTCACCGTACAGTTCAAACGTGCTGGCAGGTTCGTTGGAAGTGTCGGCCAATTCGGGGACAGACGTCTGCATCCGGTACGCCATTTCGTATTGAGCAATCCGGGAAGCGATTTCGGGGTCACCGATCGCAGCTTCGTGCATGCGATTCAACTTCTCGAGTCGATCAAGCATTGTGCGACGATCGGCACTTGACCGGCCTGTTGGATCATTCAGGTACAGAACGGGATCGCCTTGACTGCGAAACTTCACGCCCTGGAATTTCGATGGCAGGAACCCACTGCCCCAAAGACGATCGTAGAGTGGTTGAGCTTGATGAAATGTATTTTTGCTGAGCAACACCACAAACGAAGGCAGGTCCTTTGATTCGCTGCCGAGACCGTAGCTAAGCCAAGCCCCGATACTTGGCCGACCGGGTTGCTGGTTTCCGGATTGAAAGAACGTGACTGCGGGATCGTGGTTGATCGCTTCGGTGTGCATCGAGCGAATCACGCAGATGTCGTCGACGACGTTGGACATGTGCGGCAAGAGTTCGCTAAGCCATGTTCCCGATTGGCCATGCTGTTGGAATTTCCACGGGGATTTGACAACGGTGAAATTCTTTTGGCCCGCCGTCATGCCCGTCAGACGCTGTCCCTGGCGAATGCTGTCCGGCAGTTCTGTCCGGTCGAGTTTGTCCAGTGAAGGTTTGTGGTCGTACAGATCAACCTGCGACGGAGCGCCTGACTGCAACAGATAAATCACGCGTTTCGCCTTCGGAGCGATCCGTGACAGATGGCTGAGGACATCCGGTCCCGGATTCGCGCGGGCTGGCCCAGATTCATTCATCAACGACGCCAGGGCGGCGACACCAATGCCGGTGCTGCTGCGGCCAAAGAAGTGTCGCCGAGTTTGCAGGAGTTGTGATTCCTGGATTGGATCGTCCACGTTGTGTTCCTGTCCTTTGCAAAGTGGCAGGCACAGGCCTCTGTGCCGTAGCGTCGAAATGCGTTCTTGATGTTTGGGGCGCGGACGAAGTATGCCGGCTGCGATTCGCTTCCTACCCCTTCGTGATCGCCTCGTTCAGATTCAAATACAAGCTTGCAACGCTCGCGAAAGCGGCCAACTGGGATGGATCCAGTGTGGAATCAAATTGGGATTCCCCCACCTGCAAAGCCTTCAACGCTGTATCGGGTGAGGCAGCCAGCTGACTTCGTTCGGACTCGAATGCTTCGATGATCGCTTTCAACTCCCTCTTCGTCGGCTTGCGAGCGGTTACCAATCGGAACCCAAACGTCAGCTTGTCTTCCAAGCTTGACGCATCGTGCTTCATCATTCTCTCGCCAAGATGGCGTGCCGCTTCGACGAACTGAGGACTGTTCAGCAACACGAGTGCTTGGGATGGCGTGTTCGTTCGCGAACGACGAATGGTGCAGAACTCGCGTTCTGGAGCATCCAGAATCTTCAGCATCGGCGAAGGAACCGTGCGCTTCCAAAACGTGTAGATGCTGCGGCGGTAGAGGTCGTCGCCACTGCCCTGCGGATACTCCTTGGAATAGCCCGGCCGATTGTTCAACTCCATCCAAAGCCCGGCAGGCTGGTAGGGATAGACGCTTTTCCCGCCCAACTGATTCACCAACTGCCCGCTCGCAAGCAATGCTGCATCGCGAAGTTCCTCGCCATCAAGTCTCATGCGAGGCCCTCGAGCAAGCAATCGGTTTTCCGGATCGGTCTGATAGGCGGCCGCCCCGACGCGTGATGTCTGTCGATACGTTGCTGACGTCATGATCAAACGTTGGAGTTGTTTTACGTCCCAGCCGCTGCGGATGAATTCGGTCGCCAGCCAGTCCAGTAATTCTGGGTGACTGGGAAGTGAGCCCTGGACACCGAAGTCTTCGGACGTTTTCACCAGTCCGATTCCGAACAGTCGTTGCCAGTAACGATTGACGGCAACGCGGGCCGTCAGTGGATGCGATGGATCCACCAGCCATTCGGCAAACGCCAACCGGTTGGCAGCCGAGTTTTTGGGCATCGATGGAAAGACGGCGGGAACGTTCGCGGTGACTTCGTCAGTTGGTTCGTTGTATTGGCCTCGATGCAGCACATGCGTTTTGCGAGGCTTTGGCATGTCCTGCATGATCATCGTGGCTGGAAACGCGTTGGCACGTTGCTTTTCGATCTTCGCGATACGTTGTTTCAGTTGCTGTTGAGGATCGTGATGTGCAACGAAGTAATCTCGCAGTTTGGCAGCATCTTCAACCGAACGGGACGCCTTTGCTGTGGCTGCAATCTGACGAACATCTGCGGGTACTCCCTGAAGACGGAGGTCACTTTCCCGATCCCTCGTGATGGACAACCGCGCCCGTCCGATTCCGTGTGCTGCGAAACCGGCTTCATGCCGCAGGCGAAATCGCAACTCAGTGCCGCCGGGAAATCCGAAGGGTTGGACTGCCACGAAGACCGCTGTCGCGGGTTCCTTCCTCGTTGGACCATCAACCGCCCAGCCATCGTTGTTGGCGACCGTCCCGTTGATCGCTTTGGCAACCTCGTAGTTGGACTGTTCGTAGTCAGCGATCGCTCGCACGAACTTCACGGCCTGGGTCTTCGACTCGTCCTCAATAGAAACCGCAGTCAATTCAAATTCACTGAGGACAAAGTTCGAATTGCTGTGTCGGCCCGGTCCGCCGCCGGGAAGTGACTCGTGCGTCAACGCTTCCAGTCGGACAGCCGTGATACCCGTGGCATCGGTTCGCGAGCGGATGTCATAGAACTCTTGTCGCGGGTTCAGACCACCAGCCAGAATCGAATGGTCCTCAAGCCGCGAGAGCGTTGTGCCGCCCGATGACGTCAGCGTTCTTGGCGTGAGGACGTTCCAGCCGCCGACGGGCGATCTTGCGAACTGCTTCGCCCATTCATCCAAATGAGAATCCACATCGACAGGGTTGTTCAACTCTGCCCGCAATTCGGCAAGCTTCGATTCCAATTGCTGCAGTCGATCCCCTGCCAGTGGCGAGGTGATTTTCTCACTTGGAGTGAAGCCACTCTTGCCTCGTTCGGGAACTTGGTTGAAGAACGAATACAGCTGATAGAACTCTCGCTGAGAAATCGGATCGTACTTGTGGTCGTGACATCGAGCACATCCGACCGTCATCCCCATCCAGACTCCGCTGGTGGTTGACACGCGGTCCATTACATATTCCGTGCGGTATTCTTCATCGATGATCCCGCCTTCGATCGTAATGCCGTGATTGCGATTGAATCCAGTGGCGAGCCGCTGCTGAGCTGTCGCATTGGGAAGCATGTCACCGGCAAGCTGTTCAATCGTGAACTGATCAAACGGCATGTTGCGGTTGTAGGCGTCGATCACCCAATCACGCCAGACCCACTGCTCGCGTTCGGTGTCGTACTGATAACCGTTGGTGTCGGCGTATCGAGCGAGGTCCAGCCAGTGCCGAGCCATGTGTTCGCCGTAAGCTGGTGACTTCATGAATCGATCGATCATCGTTTCATACGCTTGGTCCGATTGGTCGGCCAAGTATTGATCGATTTCTTCAAGGGTCGGCGGCAAACCTGTCAGGTCGAAGGCAACACGGCGGATGAGTGTCTCTCGAGTTGCTTCGGTGGCTGGCTTCCGATTCTTTTCATGCAACCGCGCGAAGACGAAGTGATCGATGGCGTTCCGCGGCCAGGGACTACCCGTGGTTTTCGGCACCGCTACTTCTGCGACAGGGACAAAGGCCCAATGAGACTGATACTCCGCGCCGCTTTGGATCCATGTTTTCAGCGTGGCGATTTGCTTCGCATCAAGTGCCTTCGGACCATCTTCTGGTGGCATTCGCACATCCGGATCCGTTGAGGTGATCCTCTCGATCAATTCACTGGCGGTGAAGTCGCCTGGCACAATCGCACGGTTGCCGGAATCGCCTGTCGCGGTCGCGGATTCGCGCTGGTCAAGTCGCACCCCGCCTTCACGCGTCGCCGAGTCAGGTCCGTGACACGTGAAGCAATGATTGGAGAGAATCGGCCGCACGTCACGATTGAATTGCAGATCGTCACCGATTGCAACGGACGACAGTAGGGCGAGAACGAGGATGGCGGGATAGATCAATCTGGAATGCATAAAGCCTTGCACAGAGCAAATCAGAACGATGGAAAGGAGGGGGCCTCATAATAACACGTCTAGAGCGGGTTGTGATTCAACACCGATTGAGTGGTGAGTTGATTCATGTCGTGACCGGATAGCCTTATCGAATGCCCGGTAAAGCACATGTAACTCAAGAGCAACGCATGCGGCGCTTGCGAAGCAACTGATCCAAGACGGGCGGATCAGCGCTGGTCTTCGACTGATGGAGATAGATGTTGAGGCGACACAGGGCCGACGCCGAACAGCAGATCAAGGTGGCGAAGTAGCGACACACGAGCGAAATCCCTTCGCCTTCGTGGGTCAGCAACCTACTTGCCGATGCAATACAGCTGGTCGGCGCTGCGGATCAACAACGCGGAATTGATGGCCGATGGCGTTGACCAGAACAGTCCCTGGAGTGAGTTGGATCCGATCAGCTCGAATTGTTTCCCGGCTTTGATCACAGCGGTGTCTCCAGATTCGCTGATCGAAAAGACGTTGTCGCCAGCAGCCCACAACGACGATGTCACGCTGGATGCGTTGTCGAGACGTTCTCGGTAGAGACGATCGCCAGTGGTCGCATCGTGGCAACTGAGGATGCCGCGACTGAGCACGTACACGCATCCACCAGCGACGACGGGCGAGCACATGCCGGGTGCCGAGGAGTCTTCTACCCACGCCAGGGCTTGGTCTCCGAATCGATCAAGAGTCAGTTCTCCGGACGCTCCCGCGTTGACGGCGACCAATGGGCCCCGGCTATTGCGGTCGCTCTTTCCAAGATAGAGGCGATCTTGGTCGAAAGTCGGAGACGCGCTATAAGCGCCGCCCGTACCCGTGAGTTTCCAAAGAACCTCTCCCGTCGCGGGTTCGTAACTGGTTACCTTTCCGCTGCCACAAGTGATCAGTTCGGTCCGCAAACGATTCTTCCAAATCACTGGGGAACTCCAACTTGTGCCGCCAGCGCGATCGTCTCGCCAGACATCTTTGCCCGTCTTTGTATCCAACGCACAGACGAAAGACTTTTCCTCGTTGTCGCACTGGATGAACAGCACGCTCTCATGAAGCGCCAGCGAGCTGCCGGTCCCGAAATCGTTGCCGGTTTTGTAAGCACCAAGCTCACGAGTCCAGACTTGATCGCCGGTGCTGTCCAAGCAAGTGACGACGCCGACCGCGGCGAAGTACGCGAACACGTGGTCTCCATCGGTGACCGGAGATTCCGTCGCATAAGAATTGGAGGGATGAATCTTGTACGGTGGTTTTCGATTCACGATTGGCTTTTTCCAGGCAACGCTGCCATCGTCTGCGTTCAAACAATGCACCTCGAAGCTGTAGGGCTCGTCGGGCGCCTTTGACTGGAAGAAGTCACGCATCGATTGAGTGCCTTCACCAAAACCCTTGGGGCCTGAGTCGCCATCAGCGACCGCGGTCGTTAAGAATATTTTGCCGTTGGCCGAAACAGGCGACGACCAACCACCGCCTGGAATGTCGACCATCCATCGGATGTTGGTCTCGCCGTCCCAGTTCTTGGGCAGCAAATCGGAAAACACGCCGCTCCCGCCGGGGCCGCGAAATTGTGAGACATCCTCCGCGTTCAGATTCGATAGGGATAGAGAAGCGAAGGTGCTGAAGACGGCAAGGGAAAGACGGATGGCTTTGAGCAAGGTTCTATCTCGCGATGGTGCTGAATGATTATTGGAAAGCGAAATGATTCGACTAGTGAACGTCGCAGGTTTCGGTAGTGCAGCGGCCTGTGAGGCGGAGCCGGTTCTTGGCGAAGACGCGATAGCCGAAGTCGAGGCCGTGAGAGATCAGTGGCAAACGCGTTGGCAGTACAAGCCAACCGAGTCCAACGGCGGCGTAGAGCTGGCGGAAGACTTCGACGCCAAGGATCCATTGGCCTGGATTCCCGTTTTGGTCAGGCAGTCGGCCGTGAATTTCGTCCATGAAGTCGGCCGGCGTTTTGCTGAATTCCGTTGCCTGGAAGTCGGCAGCTGCGATGTCCGTGAAGCGAATTCGTTGCTTGCGGTCTAGCCAACGGAGTAGCTTGATCTCGCGAACGCACAGGGGGCACTCGCCATCGAAGAAGACTTCGACGCGCCAGTCCGATTCATGTGCCAATGTGTCCATGCGTTACTTCAACCAGGTCAGGACTTTGCTGCGTCTTACTGAGTTTGTATCGTATTTGCGTGACAAGTCTGGCTGGGCTCGCGATCGGCGACGAGTTTACAACCGTCCCAGAAGTTCGGATTTCTTCGAATCGAACTCTTCCGCGGTGATGTACCCTTTCTCCATCAGGCCCCCGAGCCGGTTTAGCGTATCGATCACATCCTCGGGAGTCGACGAGTTGTGAGTTGGTTCCATCGATTCGCTTGGAGGAGTTGGAACTGGCGCGGGAGATTGATTTGGTGGTTCGGGGGCAACGACCAACGACGGCGGAGCGGGGGAAGCAGCGGTTGGAGTCTGCGGAACACCACCACGGGACACCAACGGCAATGATGAAAGACTGACCGTCCCAAACTGGCTGGTGAATGTGATCGATCCGCCCGTCCCCTGTTGCTGCGAGAAACCGCCAATCTGATGATCCATCGTGTCATAAACCCAAGCCTCGCCACCTGTCGTCACCGCTAGCCGGTGGTTTATCGGAAAGTATGCGTAGCGAACATTGTTTTGCGACCCGATGGCTGAGGGGGCTCCTAGTTCGTTCGGCCACCAATTCGTGGCAGGGTCAGGGCCAAACAGACTGTTGTTCGATCCGATCACGCCGGCAGCCTGAGCCTGTGCTGATGACCCGTTCTGACTCTGCGACTGGAACGATCCGCTGAATGGAATCAGTTGGTTCGCGGCAAGTTCATTGGCGATGTCGTTGCAAACGCTGTCGACGCGATACTTCAGTTGGTTATTGAACAAGTCACTTACCATCGTCATCCCACCCTGCATCCATTGGCCGCAGCCACCGAAATCGGGATGATTGAACTGAGACATGGTTCCATTGCCGTTATGAACGGCGATCAGCATATGGGTGGCTCCATCGGTGGAGATACCATGACGCTGGGAGAGCGACTGAACGAATTGATTTCCTGCGGCAGACAAATTGGGCACGGTGAATGGTCTTGTTGATCGAGAGTGGTTGGTAATTTGCCTGGAAGACCATTCTTGCCACAACACATCAACTCCGGAAGCCGTCGAATCGGCGATTGTCTGGTTGGAATCCCACCTCGACAAATCAAAGGCCCTTCAATCGCTGTCGACTAGGAGGCAACAGCCCCCCTAATCCGTTGCTCGAGAAGTGGCATTGTTAGGAGGGGGAGGAGTGGGCGTCATTGGCATCGCTCGCCCAAACTGTTTTGGTTGTCAACAGCGCGTCGCCTGTTAGCGAAGCAAAAGAAACGTCGGCAGCGTCTCGTCCGACCCCGATCCGAACCAACATGCTGACGGGAGCCAATCGCGTCGGGTCAAATAGGCACCACTGTCCGTCCAGGAAAGCTTCCATGAAACCGTGGAAATCTGGTGGCTGCAAACCAGCCGCGTATCCCGCCACGTATCGAGCGGGAATGCCGACACCGCGACAGAGTGTGATTGCGAGGTGGGCATAATCACGGCAGACGCCGATTCTTTGCAGCAGAACGTCGGCCGCGGTTGTCGAAGCTGTGGTGCTTCCGGGCGTGTAGTCCAGGTGGTGATAGACCCAATCGCAAATCGCTTGAACCCTGCTGTATCCCCTTTGCATCTGACCGAATTCTTCAAATGCAAATCGCGCCAACAAGTCGCTTTCGCAATAGCGACTCGGATTCAAGTACGTGAGCACTTCCGGTGGCATTTGATACGCGTCAGTCTCATCGGCCGTCGTGGAAATCTGGACCTCCGCCAAGAGTTCCGCGCATGCTCGATACGACACGTCGAATTGGCACGCCCCGACCGCGATGCGATGCATCTGGTTCCCGTCGAGGCCGAACTGGTAGCTCTCCACATTCAGTTCCGGCTGAATCGTCAGCTCTTCCCAAACGACGTGTTGATGATCTGTGCGAGCGGCAGCGACCTGAAATAGGAAAACGGTTGGGCAGCGGACTTCGTAACTCAGGTCGCAGCGAACATCGATTCGTGACACTTGGCGGTCCTCATGGATTTAGTCGTCGCACAGAGCGGAGGTGAATCAAGATCAACGAAGCACCGTTCGTCTCCACTGTGTCGCGGAACGAACGGGAGTATAGACCGATGGAACCGAGTCGAACGCCCGCAATTTCAGTGGACGGGGAATTGGAGCCTTTTCACCATCTCGCTCCGAACCCAACGGTGTGACACGCAACCTGATTTGACGCAGGTATCGGGGTGTTACTTCAACCGGATCAGCACTTCGTTGCGCCGCAGTGGTCCGGGAGTGAACGGTGGGTCATAGGCGGCGGCTTCGACACCGCTTGCTGCGGCGGAATCGTCAGCAACGAGGTCCTTCGTTTCCATCCAAGCTCGCAGCTTGACTTCGGATTCCTTGGCCAACCTGGCGTTCAGTCGGCCCGAGAATCGCAACACTGCAAAACGCCCACCAGCCCGCTTGCGGACATCGACGTCCGCCCCAGTTGGCATTGGAACACCTTCGACGGCGACGTCCTTGGGCATCACGAATCCCATTTGAACTTCCGCGTCGGCCTTGTCGTTTTCCATGAACACAGGCGTGGTCATCGAGATCTTCTGGTCGGATTCGTTGGCGCCGCTGATGTAGCGGAATAGTTTCATGAAACTGCCATCGCGACCTTGAGCGTCAATCTTCGTCGTTGTCGCAACCAACATGAGATCGGGGTACTCACGGACTTCATATGGACCGTCGCCCTGAACGACCTTGTACTCGGCGGACTCGTAGCCGGCTCGTGTGGTCGTGTTCCAAGCGAGAACTCCCACGAAGGCAAGCAGCACCAGTGCGAAAGAGTAAATCATCCTTTTACGTGCCATCCAGCTACCCACGATCAAAGCTCAGTTAGCGGCCAATTCAACCGACGCATCAGTATAGGGGCGTGACTAGATGGCTCTCGTCAAGTTGCAATCGGGTTAGATCGCTGCCCCATTGACCAGGGGCCACAATTGATCGAAAGAACAACCTCAACGAGAGATGGAGAAAGAAGCGATGTTTGGATCGGGCAAAAGCAAAGAGAAACTGCAAGAACAGTACAACAAACTGATGAAGGAATCGTTTGACCTGTCGACGGTCAACCGGAAGAAGAGTGACCTCAAGCGGGGCGAGGCAGAAGAGATCGGCAAGCAACTTGACGAGTTGGAGCGTGGCGAAGCGAAGTGAGGGGCTGCTGTCTCTTCCCTTCGGCGTACGCGGTAGCGGATTCTGAATTTCCAGCTCGCCGAGGGACGTCGCCACTGCGTTCTGGCTCGTTGATTGGGGAAAATTGCTATGCTGATCATCGTAGGCTAACTTGGGGAGATTCCGTTCGCAGTCAGCGAGCCGAATCTTACAATCGATGTAGACGCACCCCCTATGAAGCAGTCTTCTGTGCAAACACGACGAAGTTTCCTCGCGAGTGCGGGCGGCGGGATGGGGATGCTTGCTTGCGCGTCGCTTGCCCAGGCAGAATCTCGTTCAAGTATCATTCCGCCGCATTTCACACCGCGCGCGAAGCGAGTGATCTGGCTCTTCATGCATGGTGGTCCGAGCCATGTTGATCTTTTCGATCCCAAGCCGGCACTAAGCAAGTACAGCGGTCAGCCGTTGCCGGAAAGTCTCGGTAACGTCATGACGCGGCGAAATGTGAAGAAGAATCCGCTGCTAGCTCCCGTCCGTCGATTTCGTCCGCGTGGTCAGTCAGGGCTTGAGATCAGTGACTTTCTGCCACATATCGCTGAGCACGCGGACGATCTGTGTGTGGTGCGTTCGATGCACGGCGACAGCGTGAACCATCCGCAGTCTGTTTATCAGATGAACACCGGTAGCATTCTGATGGGATGCCCGAGTGTCGGAAGTTGGGTCGCCTATGGATTGGGATCCGAGAACCAGAACATGCCTGCGTTTGTCGTGCTGCCGGACCCAGGCGGTGGTTTGAAGGGGGGGCCGCCGGCGTGGGGGAACGGCTACCTTCCAGCGTCTTTTCAGGGCGTCACCATGCGGCCCGGAGCGTCCCCCATTCTTGACTTGCAGCCTCAGGTGGGAGTCAGTGGCCAGCAACAACGCCGCGACTTGGCGTTGATCCGGAAGCTCAACCAGCGGCATTTCGCGCAGCGGGATTCAGACGATCGGTTGAACGCTCGCGTGAAGGCGTACGAGCTCGCGTTTCGAATGCAGTCGGAAGCACCGGAGCTTGTTAGCATTCAGAACGAGACGGAATTCACAAGGCGGATGTATGGCATCGACCAGAAAGAGACCCGTGAATTCGGTGAACGATGCTTGTTGGCTCGGCGGATGATCGAAAGCGGTGTTCGTTTGGTGCAGGGGTACTCTGGCGAAATGAAAGGTTGGGACGCGCATGCCAACGTCGAAGAGAACCACACAAAGTATTGCAGAAAGACCGACAAACCGGTCGCGGGATTGCTGCAGGATCTAAAGCAGCGGGGGTTGCTGGAAGACACGCTCGTGATCTGGGGCGGAGAATTTGGGCGGATGCCAATGAGCGAACAAGGCAAGGGACGAGACCATAACCCGTGGGGTTACAGCGTGTGGCTCGCGGGCGCCGGCATCCATGGTGGGCGAGCCTACGGAGCGACGGACGAGGTCGGGTTGCGGGCTGTCACCGATAAAGTGTCCGTCAATGATTTCCATGCGACGCTGCTGCATCTACTGGGTCTCGATCACAATGAGCTGACGCACTTTCACAACGGGTTGGACAAACGGCTGACTGGACCCGATGAGGCTGATTTCGTTGACGGGATTATCAGTTGATCCGATTGCGAACCCACATAACGTTGGCCGGCGCGATCGGCCGATCATTTTCACGACTCCTGGCGAGTCTCTGTGCATGCATGGTGATCAGCATGACGTCGACGTCTCGCTTGACTGCCGAGGATGGCACCAGGGGATACATCGAAACACCGATTGAAAAATACGATCGCGAACACTGGGCTTTTCGGCCAATCAAGAACGTGCCGGTGCCACCATCAAACGATTCAAAATGGTGTAGAAATCCAATCGATGATTTTGTTTTACATGGACTGAGCGAACGCACACTCCGGCCACAGTCCGAAGCTTCGCGACGCACTCTGATCCGGCGATTGAGCTATGACCTCACGGGACTGCCGCCGACACCTCGGCAGATCGAAGACTTTGAGTTGGACTCGAACGAGAATGCCTACGATCGGTTGGTCGATCAACTGCTTGGATCGGCTCACTACGGGGAACGCTGGGCGCAGCATTGGCTCGACTTGGCTCGGTTTGCCGAGACCGATGGATTTGAGCACGACAAGCTTCGGCCTGAGGCATGGAGGTATCGAGATTGGGTGATCACCTCTTTCAATCAGGACATGCCTTACGACGAGTTCATTCGGCGACAAATCGCTGGTGATGAAATCTATCCGGACGACGAATCGGCTTTGACGGCGACGCGGTTCTGCCTGTCTGGACCCGATATGCCAGACATCAATCTGATCGAAGAGCGTCGGCATACTGTCTTGAACGAACTGGCGTCGACCGTTGGTGAGGTCTTTCTTGGCTTGCAGGTTGGCTGCGCACAATGCCATGACCATAAGTACGATCCGATCAGCCAAGCCGACTTTTATCGGTTTCGTGCAATCTTTGCACCCGCGGTGTCGCTGCGAAAAAATCGCTCGCTCTCAACGTTTGAAGAGACGTTTCCAGCCCCACACTCAAGCCATTTAATGATTCGCGGTGATTTTCGGAGTCCGGGCCCGGTGATGGAACCTGGCGTGATGCGTGTGGTCTCGTCAAGCGCGAACGCCTATTCGCCCCAACGATCTGACGGCACTGCTGGGCTCCGAACTGCCTTGGCGACTTGGATGATCGCCCCCGAAAATCCGCTGACCGCACGCGTGATCGTCAACCGCGTTTGGCAACATCATTTTGGTGTTGGGCTGACAAGCACGCCCAGTGAGTTCGGGGTGATGGGGGCTGAACCTAGCAATCCGGAACTGTTGGATTGGCTTTCTATTTCGCTGATCGAACAGAAGTGGAGTCTCAAGTCATTGCATCGATTGATTGTGAGTTCCGCTACTTATCGCCAACAAAGTCGGCTTGCTGATGGCGCTACCGAAGCAGAACGGCTTGCCTGGACTGCCACGTTGCAAGCGGATCCAAAGGCCGAGTTCCTTTCCCGGTACCCGCGTTGGCGATTGGAGGGCGAGGCGATTCGCGACGCCATGCTCGTCTCGTCGACGCAGATCAACTTGAAATCTGGTGGCCCTGGTGTGCGTCCGCCGCTACCGAAAGAGTTGGTCCAAACCCTGCTCAAGAATCAATGGAACGTCACGAAAGATCCGTCCGAGCACAATCGACGTAGCATTTACGTCTTCGCGCGGCGGAACCTGCGATACCCGATTTTCGAGGTCTTCGATCGGCCTGACGCGAATACGAGTTGTTCCAACCGCGGCGTTTCAACGACGGCACCGCAATCGTTGCATCTGCTGAATTCGCAGTTCTCACTCAGTCTTGCCCGGAAGATGGCCCGTTCGATCATGGCTGAGCATTCAACCGCAGGGGCGCGAATCGAACACGCGTTTCTTTGCGCACTGGGACGATCACCAGGAACCGAAGAAATGAAAGTCACCCAAGAATTCATGAGCTCTAGCGAAAGCTCTGATGCCGAGCAGTTAGCCCACCTTTGTTTGTCCTTGTTCAATTGCAACGAGTTCGTGACTGTCGACTGAGGAAGTTTGCGCGGAATCTTGAAGATTCGGCTGAACCCAAATCGAGTTTGCTGTTTCCAAGTGGGTGAGTGCGATGAAATCTTCGCACTCTGCATGTTGAGCAGGGCTGGCGTCCTCTCCAACCTGCCCGTCCGGGCAAGGTGGAATCCGCGATTTGTGGACATGCGGCCCATCTTGGCAACCAAGCGGACCAAGTCGACGTCGCATTTGCGCTGGCTCTCCAGGTACCTTCCGCTGGGGACGAACAAGATGACGCCGATAGGATCGCGACCCAACGTCAAGCAACTGAATTGGGCCAACGTCGCTCTGATGAAGGTTTGCCGCTCATGTGGGGGACTCTCGGGCGAGTTCTTCAGTAAGGGGGCATCGCTTCACCAACCGTGTCGTTGCGAAAACAAGGGGGGCGAACGCTGGTCAGGCTTTGACTTCAATGAAGTGGTCTGTCTTTGTTCCGGATGCGGAATGGTTCCGCTACGCAGCGGTTCGAGGTGGTCAACTTGGTTCTGCGAGTCATGCAGAGTGACGATTGATGCGCTGAACGATGCCTGTCGAACGTACGTGGTTCCAATCGGTCGCCACAGCCTGATGGGATCTCGTTGGCAAGGCGACTTGGCTGTTGGTGGCGATCAGCAGAACGTTTCGGTATTCGTGAGCGCCTTGAAATCAATGTTCCGACGGATCGAGCTTGTCGGCGCGCACGCTGTCGAAGCGATCGATGCCAACTGCACGGACAAGGAAGTCGAAGGTCCCCGTCCAAATGCCGGCGCGTACCTGGCTGCGTTGCAGGATGACCCCCTGCTCCGCCCGCGACGTTTGCATCAACTGATGGAACGACTTCAAGTTCCAGAGTCGATTCTGTGTCGGATCGTACCTGAGCAAAGCACCTAACGCTGTTTGTTCGGTCGTTCGGAGTTGACGGCATGTGATGATTTGTCGCGTTGATGGTTGGTTGGGTTCCGAGTTGGTTGCGGTACGCTATTGGGATGAATGACCTAAGAGAGCTTTGGTTTGAGGATCTCGATTCGGCTGTGCGTGGTGCGCGGGACTTACTTGCGTCTGGTTACATGCGCTGCGGGACTTGGTCGCTCGGGCAGATCTGTCGTCACTTGGTTTTGGTTCAGGATCCGAGCGTGAACGGCTATCCAATGTGGATGTCGTTGTTCGCATTCTTGCGACCGCTCATGCGGCGGATGTTGTTGCCAAAACTGCTTGGTGGTGATTCACCTCGCGGGATTCGAACGGCGTCGATGTTTTTACCTGCCGAAGATCTGGACGATGCGGCTGAAGTAGAGGCGTTCGCCCAAAGCGTTGCACGCCTCAAGGAGCACAGCGGTGACTACGCGCCGCATCCCGCTTTCGGCCGACTGTCTCGGGAGCGAATTCTGCAAATTCACGCTGCCCATGCCTCGCATCACTTGCGGTTTTTGGTCCCGCTGGACTCGTCGGAAACGTCGTCGATCGCTTCCGACAAGAAGATTTGATTTGTCCGTCAGGAAGAACGACCACACTGACGGCCAGCCGTTGGGAGGTTTGCTCTACCCTTGGTTGGTTGAGTTTGGGCGTTGGATCTGCAACCTTATTGGTTGTTGATCCGCCACGCTGAATCTCTCTCTTGAAACTGACATGTCTGACAATCACGCTGCCGCAGAACGAGCCGTAGAACGAGCGGCAGAAGCGGAACCTGAGGCAATCAAGTTTGCTGAAGTGGCTTCGGGAATCTATCGACGCTTTGATGCTCCGTCAGTCTTTCTGGCCCTGCGGCACGCGGTTGGGCAACAGCTGTTCGCAGAGAATCCGACCATCATGTTGATGTTTGTTCGGATCGCGGAAGTCTATCCGGCTGCACGCGAACACCTGCAGGCTCAACTGAATGAGGCGAGCGGACCGGAGCTTCAAGCGATCGAGCTGATCTTGAACCCACCGACCGAGATTCGTGGTGCGGCGTACTTGCCGGACGCGATTGAATCGCCAGGTGAAATGGATTTGTGTTGGTCCGAATTCCTGGTGACGGGAAAAACCGACGTCGTTGAAAAGATCGTTTCGGTGCTGGACCGAGAAGACCGATCACGAGTCTTTCTGAAGACGAAATTGGTAGACGCTGAATTTGAACTCTCAGAAGCAGATCGGTTGGAACTGCAGCAGGTTGGGATTGGGATCGGCAAGTTGTCTGAGAGTCAGGGCTGGGAAGTCATGACGCCGGGGGATACCGATCTCTTTCTCTGGCTTGGCATCAAGGATCAAAATCAAGCTTGCTTGCGAGTGTTGCAAGCGATGGATGACACGTTGAAACTTCATCTTGCGTGCAAGGGAGCAGCGTTATGGTCACTACAGGCCAACGCGAGCCAGCATGGTGTGATTCGTTTGTTGTGCGAACAGGCGGCCGAGACGCCCGGTGGCTTCGGACGCCAATTGCTCAACCCTGCCTGAGCGAATCACGTCCTGAGAATGACTTGTTCGCGGGTTGGTGGAGCCTCGTTGTGGCCCTTCATTGCAGCCCTTCTTTCGCAAAAAGGCCGGCGGCAGAGCGAGGAAAATCAGCGATGGATTCACTTCCTTGGCCTTCGTGTTAATATCGTGGGGTAAACCGCTGATTTCTTTTCCACAGGACCTGCCTTGATGACCAAGCCCCGCCAACCTAGTCGCCGTGATTTTCTGCAAGCCGTGGCCGCCGCTGGATCGGCCGTCGCTTTGCCGGCTGCAGCAGGGCGTCTCTCCGCTGCCGAATCGCCCAACGAGCGTCCGAGTTTTGCTGCGATTGGTTTGCGAAACCAAGGCTGGGTGATCACACGATCGGCGCTAGCTGCGACGGATGTGGTTGCACTGGCGGACGTTGACGCGAATATCTTGGGCGCGACGGCTGAGAAGATGGTGAAGGAGAAGAAGGTCAAGAAGCCGGACACGTATAAAGACTATCGCAAGGTTCTAGAGCGAGACGACATCGACGCGGTGTTGATCGCAACGCCGGATCATTGGCACACAAAGATTTCGATCGAAGCGATGTACGCGGGCAAGGATGTGTACTGCGAGAAGCCTTTGACGTTGACGATTGCGGAAGGCAAGTTGATTGAAAAGGTCGTCAAAGAGACCGGCCGAGTCTTTCAGGTTGGCACGATGCAACGCTCCCAGGATAACTTCCTGAAGGCAATTGCACTGGTGAGGAGTGGACGTATCGGCGATCTCCAGAAAGTCACTTGCGGAATCAATGCGTTCAAGCCTTCGCCTCCGATTCCAGTTGCTCCGGTTCCTGAAGGTCTCGATTGGGACTTCTGGCTTGGGCCAGCTCCCCAAGTTGAGTATCGAGCCTTGCCCGAGTTGCGTGAAGGCTATGGCGGCGGCGTGCCGTTTCACAGCAACGGTCACTATTCTTTCCGAAATTGGCACGCCTATTCCGGTGGAAGAATGACCGACTGGGGTGCCCATCATGTGGACATCGCCAACTGGGCGATTGGTGCGACCGAGACTGGGCCAAGCAAGATCACTCCGCTGGAGTTTGAGATGGGCACCGAGTACAAGGACGGGTACCCGATCGCGCAAGACCGTTACAACGTGGCCACCAAGTTCGAAGTCAAAGTTGACATGCCTGGCGGTGTGGAGATGTTGATCAACAGCGAAGGCGACAACGGCATTCTGTTTGAAGGCACCAAGGGACGGTTCTTCGTCAACCGTGGCAAGATCGTCGGGAAGCCAGTGGAAGACCTCGAAGCAAATCCATTGGATGAGGGTGCGTTGGAAGAAGTCTACGGAGGCACGGTGACGAACAATCACGTGGTGAACTTGATCAATAGCATGAAGTCGCGTGAGCAGCCGATCTCGGATGTTTGGTCGCACAACCGCATGCTAGAAATCTGCCACTTGTCCAACATTGCGATGCGTTTGGATCGGCCATTGGAGTGGGATCCAGCCAAGCGAGAAGTCATCGGTGATGATCAGGCAAATGCGTTCCTGTCTCGGGAAAGCCGTCAGGGCTACGAAATCGAGATGTCTTAGCGTGATGGAATGGCGGCAGTGGTACGACAGCCTCGTCAAACCTGATTGGACTCCAGAGCCGTCCACGATCGGAATGATTTGGCAAATTCTGTACCCCGTCATCTTGGTGACATTCGGCTTTGTATTCGTTCAAGCCTTTCGCAAGAAGTTGCCGTGGCGTGCCACGATTCCGTTTGCGATCAACTTGGTCGCAAACCTGGTGTTTTCACCCATTCAGTTTGGGCTTCGAAACCTGCCGCTCGCCGCGGCCGATATCTTGATCGTTCTGATCACGATTCCGCTGATGATGTTGGCAATCTGGAAGCACCATCGTTGGGTCGCGATCGCCCAAGTGCCCTACTTGATTTGGGTATCACTTGCGACCACGTTGCAATTGTCGATCACTTGGTTCAATCGTTGAGGCGACGTTGCACGCGGTCAACTGTCTGCGTGCTGTTTGTGACCGTAGGCTGGGCCAAGCGAAACGCCGTTCCGGCAGCCGAGATTTTTCAGACGATTTTGGCGGTTCTTTGCCGCAGTCGCGTCGCTGCGGATCTTTGATCCGGCCTATCTTCGGTCGTTATTTGGAAAACGCGATCGCTTGACTGGCATGAATCGTCACCACAAAGACTCTTGGTCGCGGCAAGGAAATTCACGCCGGATTCGCTGTTTTTGCGAGCGATTGCTGGAATCTCTGCCTGCTGCCGGATGGTGATTGTTCGTGGATTGAATATGATTGGACGACCGGTCAATTTGAGGGCCGCGAACACAAGTATCACTCTCCATAAGATATCTGACGAATGAAGAAAGTCATCTCGACGGTTGGTCTGTTGCTTTTTGCTGCCGGGAGCAGCCTGTGTTTCCATCTCTCGCATCAAGCGTTTGCGGAAGATCGCGATGCCGGTTCGGCCCCCGACGTGATCACCACGCTGACCGACGAGGAAACTCAGCAGCGAGATCGTTTGCGTCCAAAGTATCTTCAGCCGACGCCGATCGAGGGAAAGCCTGAGGTGACTTCTTTGCCGATCGATCCACGGCAAGGAGAAACGATTGTGTTCGTGGGGAACTCCCTCGCCGAGCGGATGGAGCACCACAACTTCTTTGAAGCTTCGCTCCAGCAAACGTTTGCGGACAAGGAGCTGACTTTTCGCAACATGGGTTTCCCCGGTCACACGCCAGGTTTCCGTCCAGAGGCTGGCAAGAATGAACCTTGGGCTTTTCCTGGCGCGAAGGAATTTCATCCCGGGATCAAAGCACACTTGGGAGAGGGCCATTACCCTTCGCCTGATGAATGGCTGACGATCACCAAGGCAAGCACGATCGTCGCGTTCTTTGGATTCAATGAGTCCTATGATGGAATGCAAGGGCTCGAGAACTTTAAGAACGAATTGCGAGCCTTCGTCGATC
>JBGCGI010000055.1:0-3266 GCA_045110715.1 Rubripirellula sp. | reverse complement strand
GACACAGCCGAACCCGGCGCTCGCGACCTGTTCCAATCAGCCGAACGATTCAAAACCCTTCCTGATTACTTGCAAGTCTGGCCCGCCCATGGTGCTGGCAGTGCATGTGGCAAGGGCTTGGGGGCCATCGCGTCGTCAACCGTTGGTTACGAAAAGCGATTCAACCCAGCTCTCCAATTCACGGACGAAGAAAAGTTTGTCCGTTATATCCTGGCCGATCAACCGGAAGCCCCTAAGTATTTCGCCGTGATGAAACGGGTCAACAAGGAAGGTCCCGTCATTTTAGGTGCGGACCATCATCACGAGATGCTGGACACGAGCGAGTTGGCAAAGGCTCTTCAATCAGGCACGGTCGTGGACCTGTCGCCATCCCCTGAGTTCGCCAAGGGACACGTACCGGGAACAATCAATATTCCGCTGGGAATGCTGTCGTCGTGGGCGGGATGGCTGGTGGACTACGATCGTCCTACCTACTTGATTTGCGAACCCAGTCAGTTGGAAGAAGCTGCGCGTGTTTTGCACAAGATCGGGGTGGAACAAATCAAGGGTGGCTTTGATGCGAGCAAGACTCGTCAGTCCGGTCTTGCCAGCGAAGTCTACGCGACGGGGACGCCGGCCGACTTAGCTTCGTCCATCGAGTCGGGCGACGTGAAGCTGATTGATGTTCGATCAAAAGACGAATGGAACGAAGGTCACATCAAGCAGGCCGAGCATCGTTTCCTAGGTCGTCTGCCAAAGTTCTTGGACGAGCTACCGCGCGATGAAAAGCTAGTCGTTCAATGCCGCAGTGGTGCACGATCCGCAATCGGTGTCAGCGTTTTGCAGGCCGCGGGTTTCAAGAACGTCGTCAACCTGACCGGAGGATACACCGGCTGGAAAGCAGACGGTTTGGCGAGTGTGAAACCAGATCCGGCGATGAGTGGACAAGCCTAGTTTGCGTGAATGCGTACTTGTGTTTGCATTGACATCCCCAATGAATTGAATTCTGAGAAACTGAGAAATGCCCCACATCCCAAGATTGGCCCTAGGTTCGGCAAGCATCCTGTTGTTGCTTGGATCGTCCATTGTGCTTGCCACGGAACTGGAACCACTCCCCAGGGCCGCAGTGGCAAGCGGCGACAGCAAGGAAAAGGTAGAGCTAGGAAAAAAGCTTTTCTTTGATCCTAGGCTTTCCGCGACTGGCACGGTTTCTTGCAACAGTTGCCACAATCTGATGGAAGGCGGCGACGATGGCCGTGCGACCTCGATGGGAGTTGATGGACTGACTGGCCCTCGCAACGCGCCCACCGTTTGGAACTCGGCTTTCCAAGCGTCGCAGTTCTGGGATGGTCGTGCCGCAACGCTGGAGGAACAGGCGAAAGGACCGTTGGTTGCGGATGTTGAAATGGGAATGCTCGGGCATGACCAAGTCATCGCTCGCATCAAAACCATTCCTGGTTATGTCACCGAATTTGCAGCGGCGTTTGGTAGGGACGATGGAGTCACCATCAAAAATGCTGTTGAAGCGATCGCGGCGTTTGAACGGACCCTGGTGACACCGGATTCCAGTCTCGACAAACACCTTGCCGGACAAGAGAACGCAATGAGTGAAGTCGCGGTTCGGGGAATGGAACTGTTCGAGTCAATTGGCTGCATCGAGTGTCATTCAGGTCCTGCACTGAATGGATGGTCAGAGCAAGACACAGTCACCGAGTTTGTCGACTTCCCGCGTTTTCCTGAGTCGAAGTACACGGCTCGTTACGATCTTTCCCGCGACACAGGACGGCACGCGGTCACGGGGAAATCACTGGACCGGCATCAGTTTAAAACGCCGACGCTCCGCAATATCACTCTGACAGCGCCATACCTGCACAACGGGAAGGTTGCGACGCTTTCCGAAGCCTGTCGCGTGATGGCAAGCACGCAGATCGACATTGAACTAAGCAACGATGAGGTAGCGCAGTTGGTCGAGTTCATGACAGCACTCGAAGGCGTGTTCCCCAAACTTACGCTGCCAAGACTTCCATCATCCGTTGGTAGCTCGGTTCTTACAGAAGGTCAAGCTTCTGTGAACTAGTCGTTACACGATTTCTAGATTTTAAGCTATCCAATCAAAGAAAAGAAGATGAACACAAACGCCACCGTCGCGAACCTTCAACGCGGTCTTTCGATGGAACTCACTGCAACGCATCAGTATCAATTGCATGCCTGCGTACTTGACGACTGGGGCTTGGAGATCCTCGCCGCCAAGATGCGAGAGGAAATGCAGGAAGAGCTTGGCCATTCGCAAGAGTTCATGATCCGATGTCTCTTCTTGAAGGCTGACCCGGCGGTCGTTTTCGAGAAGCAACCCGTGCGTGCAACTTCGCTGAAGCACATGTTCGAGATCGACCTCGCCGACGAGAAGGAAGCGATCGAGTTCTACACGTCCGCGTCGTTTCAAGCTCAAGAAGATCGCGACATTGGTTCGCGACAGCTGTTCGAGCGAATCGCAATGGACGAAGAGCAGCATATGAGCTGGCTTGAATTGCAGCTCGATTTGCTCGAGCGAATGGGCGAGCCAGCATTCATTTCAAAGTACATGGCTGGGACGGAAACGGATCAATGACCCGATATTTTGCTGAGGACGGAATTGGTATTTCGCAAGCTTTGTTTGGCATGGAAAGGACATCACCATGAAGATTGTTGTTGTTGGAGGAGTCGCAGGCGGCGCATCGGCGGCAGCCCGCGCGAGGCGACTCGATGAATCGGCCGAAATCGTCGTGCTTGAACGCGGATACCATCCGTCGTTCGCGAATTGTGGATTGCCGTATTACGTCGGAGGAAAGATCGAATCTCGTGACAACCTCCTTGTCGCGCCGATCGACATACTTCGGCAGCGTCATCGCTTGGATGTTCGCGTCCGTTCAGAAGTGATCTCGATTGATCGAGAGAACCGTTGCGTTCGAGTCCACAACCTTGATTCAGGTGACGAATACCAAGAAGACTACGACAAACTGGTCATCGCCACGGGAGCGTCGCCGTTCAGGCCGCCAATACCGGGCATCAAAGGTGAACGAGTCCTGGAACTGCGTGACTTGGCCGATGCCGATCGAATGCACGAAGTGGCTACATCGGGATCCAAACGTGCCGTCGTGGTGGGAGCTGGTTTCATTGGCATCGAGGTGACCGAGAACCTTGTTCGACGGGGGATTCACGTCACGCTGATTGAGCTTGGCGATCAGATTCTTCCACCGTGGGATCGGGAGATGATTCTGACAGTGGACGCCCATCTACGGCACAAAGGC
>JBGCGI010000054.1:0-42946 GCA_045110715.1 Rubripirellula sp. | reverse complement strand
CGGCGACCACCGAGAACGACTTCCCCTTGCCAATCATGGAAGTGAAAAAAGACGTCCTCTCGAAAGTCCTCCGCTTCAATGAAGCCAAAGCTCTTGTCTTCGCGAACGGAGATGACTCGTCCAAGTCGGCGTCTTTGAATTCGGAATCGCTTTTTTGGGGCGTCGTCGTCAGAAGGGTCCACGAAGATTGTCTTTGTTGAGGTAGTGCATTGGAGGATCGAGAGCGACTCGCTTCCGGCTAGTTTAACTCGCTTGCGTCAACTGCATCAGGGACTCCCATCCACCGGGCCATGGAACTTGATGTCGCACGCCGAATCAACTGCCGCCACATCTCTTTTGCGGGGGTAAAGACCGCTTCCGCACTGGCCGGAATCACATGCCAAATGCCCGCATCGATCTCGGCATCCAACTGATCCCATTCCCAGCCTAAGTGTCCCACGATGAGCCGATAGGGACTGGATTGTTCCCGTACCAGATTCTCAAGATGTTGTTTTTGTGCCGCGACGTAAATCCCCGCTCCCGTTTCGGCCTCGGCATACTGGCTGGTTTGGTGAATCGCGACGACTGGACCTGAAAGTGGCCCGCCGAAGTGAAGCATTCCCAACATCGGATGCGGAAAATTTGACTGCTTCGAGCCACCGGAGTGACTGCCAAACTCGTGATGGGTGGAGGACGTCTCTCGTTTGGCTAAGCGGTTCGTGAAGGTGGACTTAGGCTGCTGATCAAGTATGGCCGCGAGTGCTTCTGGATTCGGCTGCATGGGACGGTTGAGCATCACACCAATCACGTTCGTTTCGTCCTGGTGAACGATCAAGCAAACTCCGCCTGCGTAAACTGGCTCTGTCACCAATGAGGAAGCTACTAGTAAGTTTCCAGTAAACAGGTCCATGAACGGCTCAATTTAGCGAAAGGAAAGACTGCCAGCTTGGCAGTTTGGATTGTCGGAGATACAAAGGGGCAAGCGGCGCGCCAAAACCCTGTCCATTGTCGAAACGCTCGATTTCTTTCGTTTTTTCCGGGCGAAATACGAATGCCGAGAGCCACTAGCTAGAGACAAAGTATGTCAATCGAACAAATGCGAAAGAACTACCTGATGGCGGGTCTCAGCGAGGAGGACGTTGATTCGGATCCGCTGGTTCAGTTTGGGCACTGGTTTCATCAAGCTCAGCAACCAGATCTACCGGATTGGGTTGAAGTCAACGCAATGACACTATCGACTTCGAGCCCCGACGGTAAAGTCACGTCACGCGTGGTTTTGCTGAAGGGAGTTGAGTCTGGCAAGCTGTTTTTCTATACAAACTATGAGTCTGAAAAAGGCAGGCAGATGCTTGCCAACCCAAGTGTCTCGCTCTGCTTCTTCTGGCCGCACCTTCAGAGACAGGTTCGAATCCAAGGAAGGGTGAGTAAGACGAGTCGAGACCAGTCCTCCGAGTATTTCCACAGTCGTCCGCGCGGAAGTCAGTTGGGGGCTCTTGTCAGTCAGCAGTCGTCTGAGATTGCCGATCGCTCTGTTTTGGAAGGACGTCTGGCTGAACTCGAATCTCAACACGCCGGTCAAGTTGTTCCATGTCCAGAGGATTGGGGCGGCTATGAAGTGGCCCCAACAAGGTTGGAGTTTTGGCAGGGAAGGGCGAGTCGACTGCACGATCGTATCTGCTATCAGTGGCACAATGACGCGTGGAAAATTGTGCGTCTGTCACCGTGATTGATTTGTCCGAATGACGTCTTGAATCATCTGCGACCAATAGCTGGGCAACTGATCATAGGGATTGTCGGTGCTTAGGTTTTCGCAATGATCATCAGTCACGAACAAGTAATTCGAGTGGTTCTTTTTGGCGAGACGAATCCAATGAGCGTCCCACTCGGGCTGCGAGTGCAACGCATGGAATCGCAGCTTGTTTGACTGATGAATCAATGGATCGCAAGAGAATCGGTCGGTGTAATTTGATGAGTGATGCTCAAACGACATCAGCCCATCGAAAACACTGACGTAGTCCATGGTCGAAAACCGTGTCTGGTTCGTCGGATTCCGGGTGACACCGATACCAGGGTTAGCGATCGTTTCAATCGTTGCATCAATCGACTTGATGTACGCCACCCAATTTCGGTAGCGAGAAACCTTGGCTAGATCGTTGGAAAGTTCTTCGAAGAAAATCCCATCCAGATGCCCCTGGTAGAGAGATTTGTCTGTCAGATACCCATCAATGTCTTGTTGGATGGCCGCGTCATCACGCTCGCAATATCGGGTGCTCACATAGCCATAAAGTTTGCCACCAGCAGATCGAAAGTCCACCACTACACCGTCCTTGCCGTCGTCGCTCAAAAAGTTCAAATCGCGATCGGTTCCCGGTCCGCTCGCTGGATTGAAAATCGCAATCAGATCGAAGTTGCGATCTGGATTCTTCGCAGTTTGGACCAATGCGTCCCACATCTTGGGGCCGCCCTCGCAGCAAGGGTTGGCATAGGCTGGAATCACGACATTCAACGGGGGCTCCGCGCTGAGGATGCAAGAGACTAGCACGAATGGCGCAAACGCAATCGATAGGCGAATCACAGATCACTCTTTGTTTTGGGATGAGGCGTCAGGATTCCGATCCGCCAAGGATACTTTCCGTACTTGTCTCCCAGGTCGCGTTTCTCGCTTTCTAGCATTCCCTGAAAAACGAACCTTAAGTCATTGGGGTCAATCGCAAGAGTTTCGTCATTGCTGGCTCGCACCAATTCTCCATGGCTGACGTTGTCGGTCCAGACTGACACGTGCTTGGCTGGTCGAATGTTGTGCAAACCGGCAAATGGTTTTTCCCGCGTGTCAGCGATCGGCCGCCATGGTCCATCCAAACGATCGGCAAGGAAGGCCTTGAAGAACCGCCGGCCTTTTTGTTCGATGAGTGTCACGTATTGGGTGGACCCTTGAATTCGGTAGGTGTGACTTGCTTCGAATATCTTGTCGGAGAGAGCAAGTTGCCAATCGTTGAAGCCATAGGGGAAGTCATTGAGTGGCGTTCGCATCCGCCACATTTTTCCGTTCAGACTGGTCAGAAAAAGGTAGGCATGAGCGTCATCACAGATGATCCAATAATCAAGCCCGCCTAATTGGCGTGGGTCATCTGGTCCACCGTCCAGCATAGGCTTGGCTTTGGACCAAGAACCGGGGTCAGAGAGGTCCGTTGTGGTGGAATAGGCAACCCACATCTTTCTTGGTTTCTGGCCAGTCGGCATGCTTGCTTGATAGACCAGGTACCACTTCTTGTGCGGTCGAAAGTAGAACACTTGAGGTGCACAGAAATAGTCACTCTCGCTAACCTCCAGCAATGTTCGTTCGGCCTGATCCGCTTGGCTCCAGTCGGTGAACGAACAGTGCTCGATAGCCGAGCGATTGGGCAGTTTTACCGTCATGAAGACATGCCAGTGCCCTTCGTGAAAGAGGATGGTCGGATCTTTTTGAGCGTGGCTTGGTTCTTGTTCTCGAATTTCTGGGCTGATCAATGGTGCGCTGTACTCCCACTGTTCAGGCACAATGAATTCAGTGGGCTCTTGGCTGCGTGAGCATGGAACCCACAAAACGCAGGCCACGAACATGGTGGTGAGGCTAGGCACGCACCTGCTACAGCATGTCCATCGGATCAATGTCAACAACGTACTGAACATCATCTTTTTCGGGGATTGTGAAAGTCTCGGTCGCTCGACGAATGGTTTCGCCAAGGTGTGAGGGATCAACTGCTTGCAACAGTATATGGAATCGATACTTGCCACGCAGTTTTGACATTGGTGGAGGTGCTGGACCAAGGATTCGTACTTCCAGTCCCAAGGTGCTACGTGCCGACTCGAGTCGCGACAATAGCAACTCAGCGGTTGCTTCGGTGATGTCCTCGGATGGCCCACGAATGATGATTCGAGCGACACTGCCGAGGGGCGGGTAATTGAATTTGCGACGATTGACCATCTCGCCAGACGCGAAAAGAGCGTAGTCATGTTGAGATGCGGCTTGGATAGCAGGATGTTCTGGCGAAAATGTTTGCACGACTACGCGACCGCCGCGATCACCACGACCTGTTCGGCCAGCAACTTGTGTGACCAATTGAAACGTGCGTTCCGAGGCGCGGAAATCGGGGAAGTGCAGGGCACTGTCCGCGTTGATCACGCCGACCAACAAAACGTTCGGGAAGTCGAGACCCTTGGCGATCATTTGTGTGCCAAGCAGGATGTCGACTTGCCCAGAACGAAAAGCTGCGAGGACTTTTTGGTGGCTTCCCGGTCGCCGCATCGTATCGCTATCCATTCGTGCGATCCGAGCATTGGGAAAGCGAGCTTTGACTTCCATCTCCAGTTTCTGAGTTCCCAATCCGCCGTAGCGGATACCGTCAAAGCGGCATGAAGGACACCAAGGAGGTGTCGCGATTGTGTAGTCGCAGTAGTGGCACACCGCTTTGCCACCATCGCGATGATGCGTGAGAGGCATGTCGCAGTCCGGACAGGCAACCACATCTCCGCAGGAAGGGCATTGAATCGTGGTGGCAAACCCACGTCGATTCAACAGCAGGATCACTTGCCCTTTCTCCTCCAGTGTTTCTTTGACCGCTGCATGGAGCGGGCGGCTGATCGCGCCAGACGTTCGATCATCACTGACCCGTAAATCGACAAGTTGAACATCGGGCATCACGCGATCGTTGACACGAGTCGGCATGGAGATCAGTTCCGCATGGCCGGTTTTGGTGGCATGCCATGACTCGAGAGACGGGGTTGCTGTCCCCAAGACAAGCGGGATTTTCAGTGACTTGGCTCTTGCGAAAGCAACTTTCCGGGCATGATATCGCGGTTGTGTATCCTGCTTGAACGAACCATCATGTTCTTCGTCCAAGATGATCAGTCCCAGGCGGGGCAGGGGAGCAAACACGGCGCTCCGTGGTCCAACGACCACTTGCACTTCTCCACGCCGAATTCGTTGCCATTGAAAGTGTCGCTCGGCTGGAGTCATCTGGCTGTGCAGCACGGCGACCGAGGGAAACCGTCGTTCGAATCGTCCGCGGGTCTGCGGTGTCAAACTAATTTCGGGAACCAGCACGATTGCACCGCGACCAAACTTGACGATGTGTTCGATGGCGCGAATGTAGACTTCGGTTTTTCCACTTCCGGTCACACCGTGCAACAAAAGCGTGCGCGGTTCAGCTGAGTCGACCGCGTTAACGATTGTCTCAAGCGCCGTCGACTGGTCGTCCGTCAGAGTGTGGCTGACTTCCAATTCTCCATCATCAACCTGCCAGCGAGTCGAGTTGGTCGTGCTGGACATTTCTCGACGTGTATCAGCTTGAAGTAGTCCCTTCTTTTGCAATCGTTTGATCGGATCTTGAGTGCAGTTGGCCTCCACCATCAATTGAGCAGCCGTCATGGGTCTACCTGACGCAATCAACAAACGTGCGACAGCTTGTTGTTTCTTCGCCAAGGATTCGATGGTGGCATCATCCAGAAGCGACGCATTGGGTGTGAAGTATGTCTTCTCGCGAGTTCCGGCGTTGCTGCGGACACTTGAAGGAATCAGCGTATCAAAGACTTGGCCGGCTGGTGCTAAGTAGTAGTGACTCATCCACATCACCAAGCGAACCAAAGGTGCGTCACACAGAGGCTCCTCGTCGAGGACTTCGGCTACGTCTCGAAGGGATCGTTTGGAAGTAGCTCCTACCTTCGTTTCGATGCACCAGCCAGTGATCGGTTTGCGTCGCTTCCCCAGGGGGACAAGTACTCGCATTCCAGGCTGTAGACTCTCGCGGATCTCATCCGGGATGTGGTAATCGTACGGACCATGAGGGGCCGTGCTGAAGACGATGGAGGCGATCGCTACGTCTTCCTCGGCAGCAAGTTCCCAGGGAGGGGGCTCTGTTTCAAAAAGCTCTACCTGCTGATTCGAGAGTTTCTTGGGAGTTGGGCGGGCATCGATGTCCAAGCCTTCGCCAAAATCAACGTTCGGTTTCGAAGGCGTTGCATCAAGACTTTCAGGGTCGGCGTTTGGCGGTTGTTCGCTTGGCGTCGACATGGGAGTGGGGGGCTGAAGGTGTGTGTGGTTGGACGAAGCAGTCGCTGAGTTATCCGTCAACATAGTGGATCACCAGCCCTTTTGAACAAGGGTTTGAGAAATGGGATTTCGAGACATAAACGCCATTGGCCAGTATCGATACTTGCCAGGACACGTCTGGTCATCCACGCTGTGGCTTTGGCAATCGCACAACATTTCTTGGAAACCGACAAATGCGGATCGGAGTCTTTGGAGGATCATTCGATCCGATTCATTTGGGACACTTATGGATTGCGGAAGCAGCGTTGGAACTGCTGTCGCTTGATCATGTTCGATTTATCCCTGCGGCTCAGTCGCCATTGAAGCCAAATGGTCCGATTGCTTCACAACAAGACCGGCTTCAGATGCTGCAACTCTCGATTTCCGGGTGCGAGGGATTCGTGGTTGATTCTCAGGAAATCGATCGCGGTGATGTCAGCTACACAGTGGACACCATTTCGCGTCTGACCAATGACAATCCTGGGGCCGATCTATTTCTGATCGTTGGAAGCGATTCGCTAGCATCCTTTGGCAAGTGGCATCAGCCAGAGAGACTGCTGGAGATGGTTTCCCTCGCTGTTGTTCAACGTGGGGGAGAGCCTGCGATTGACTTCTCGGTCTTGGATGGGCTGGCTTCGCCTGATCGAATCGAATCCTTCCAGGCAAATGTGATCAAGATGCCTGTCATCGAGATTTCTAGTTCTGAGATCCGATCAAGGGTAGCAGCTGATCGAAGCATCCGTTTCCGGGTAGCAAGACCCACGGAGGCGCTGATTCAGTCGCGGAGCATCTATGTAAGTAAAGATGACTCAATCAGTCCTTCGTCGAAACACTAACAGCGTTGGCCAGTTGGACCGTCTCGGAGACAAGCACTTCAACACGCTGCTGAATTGACTCGTCTGCCAACTGATCGCCTTCAAAGAAATCTCCGGTCGCGTAAATGAAACGCGGCACAATCAGGCAGCGAAAGTCGAGCATCAAGCTATTGGCAAGTCCCATCGCTGACATGTAGCTACCTTGACCACCTGCGGCCAGCATCATTCCAACGACTTTCCCGGTCCAAGCACGACCGGTCAACTCAACCGCATTCTTGGCTGCGGCATTGACGTCGTAGTTGTACACGGGCGAAGCGATCAAGATCGCTTTCGCGTCCGTGATGCGTTGCCCAAGGTCTTGAACGTTGGGGTGAGCGTAGGCGGTCGCGCCATCACAAGGAGGGAGAGGTGACGCAGCGAGGTCAAACAGATGAGACGGTTCACCAATGCTAGAAAGCTGATCGATGCAGGCGCGTGCAAGAATCCGACTGCGGCTATTGGGGTGCAAGCTTGAGCTGATCACGAGGATCATGAGAAGGTCTCGGGGCCACGAGAAATTGAAAATCGAGTGGCCCAATGCTTGCAGAGAATTGCTCGAATGTCGAGCAGTGGTCGCAGAGAGAGCTACCAAGCACCTGCTGCGTAGTCTTCTCCGTCCATTCCCAGGCGATTTTTCAAGATATTGAACTTGTCATACATCTTTTCGCTGCTGCTATGCACATGCTCTGCTTCGGTAATGAAGTGCAGATCTTCGTCGGGATAGACGTCGCCATCGATCAGGACAGACTCAAACTTCGCGAGGGGTTCGCCGTACATGATCAGCAGTTTGTGCTCATCGAGTTGAACCTCTTGCCGCTTGGTTGGGTTGATCACCGCGATCCCAGTACAGCCATCGTTCAGAAGCAGATCCTCGAACTCCAGCAGGACACTCTTTAGCACTGGCATGTCGATGTGCTCACGGTAGAGATCTTCGTGGTCGCTCCCGCTGCGGTGGCTTGTTTCCAGGACGACGTCGACAACCGATCCGAGCGGTTCGATCAATTCGAGGAACAGGTCCATGATCAGGTGTTTGGTTGCGGATGCCATGATCACAGGCGTTTTAGCACCATTGGTCTCATCAACGTATTCATCGAACCGAAATCCCTGACGAGGTACGATCTGCAGATCATAAGACGGCCGAATCGCGTCTGTCAGATCGAATACGCCGTAGGAGTCGATTCCCATGTGTACTTGAAGTTCTTCGTCCGAAAGAGACTCGAAACTTCCGGTAGACGTGCCGCGAACAGTGTCCTCGGAGACTCCGCTGCGTAGAATGCGTTTGAGAAAACCCATGGTGAACCCGGCTCTGTCTTCTGATGTCGATGTTAGCTGAATTTGGTCCGTCGTCGAACCTTCACACCCAACGCTAGGTCACATCCTCGCGAAGGGATGGGTTCTCGGATCGCTTGGTAAGCTCGATCCCGAAAACGGCTATCAGAATCCTGAAAATCTGTGCCAGACAGGACTTCCACTACAACCGTACCCCCTGATAGCGACATCAAATGAAGAATCTGTGGCTAGTTCCAGCAAACCGAATACCGCAAATACAATGAACCCGATTCATTCCCTCTCTCAGGTCTACAAGTTGCGTCGCAAATGAATGTCTCGAAAATCCTTGCGACGCTGTGCGCGGCTGTGATCTTGGTTGGTTGCGATATACCACCACGACCACCTCTAGAGCCTGTTGATGCGGAGAGCCAGCGGAACGCTTCCGTCTCGATATCCGAACAAGCGACGGAAACTCTGGAGACACCATCGGATTCGTTCGAGGATCGTTGGGAGACGTGGGATGCCTATTTTGTCGGCAACAAACGGGTTGGATATAGCCATGTCTTGGCTACTTCGGTTGATCAAAGCACCAACTCGGATGTGCAGTACGAGTTGGAAGATCGGATTTTTCTTCGCCAAGGGCGGGCTCGCATTCTGCAGCAATTGAAACAGACCAGTACAGAGTCTTACGATGGGCGACTGTTGAGTTTCCAAAGCACTCTGCGTGTGGGGCCGCACGCGACCCAGTTCAACGGATCATTGAACGGTAGCGATTTTCAAATTGAGATCGCTCGCGGCAATGCGCGGACTGTTCGAAGAGTCCCTTGGCAATCCACTTTTCGAGGACTGGTAGCAGTCGAGCAGTCGCTGCGTGCGAAGCCAATGGTAAGCAAGGGCGAAAAACGAACGCTGAAAATGTTGCTTCCTGGTAGTTATCAATTGGTCACGGCTCGTCTTCTGTGCATGGGAAAGGCGGTTGTTCCACTGATCGACGGATCGATGCAAGCACTGACGGAAGTTACGAGCCAGATCGAACTGAGCGAAGAAGAGAAAAGTTTTTCATCGATCTGGACGAATGAAGCCGGTGAGATCGTGCGAACTTTCTCGCCCGAGCTGCACTTGCTCGGATATCGAACAGATGCTGAAACGGCGCTCAATTTCGCTGGCAATGAACTGGATGTCGCGGCCGTGTCTGTGGTTGGAAAGCTTGAGCGATCAGAAGAAGCCAAACGTCTCGCGCTCAAAATTGAACCTGCACTTGCCGTCGAGCAATCGGATCAGGCATTTACCTTTCCGGCCGCACCTGGCCAGTTTGTCAGGCCATTGGATGACGGAACCTTTCAGATTCTGGTCAGTCGAAAAGTAGAGCAGGTGTCCAAAGGTTTCGTGTCCGCCGATTTGGTACTCCTCGATGAGGACAGCAAACCGAATCATTTCATCGATTCGAATGCGACTTTGGTCCGGCGTTTTGCAGACGCAGCCGTTGGCTCGAGTGAGATGACGGATGAGGAAATTGCGATCGAGATGACCAAGACGGCCAACAAGCTGATCGGTGAGAAGGACACGACGGGCTTGTCACGAGCTTCAGAAATTGCTCGAGATGGTGTTGGTGATAGCACCGAAAACGCAATCTTGCTGGCTGCTTTGCTTCGAGCTCGTCAAATTCCCACACGGGTCGTTTTCGGGTTGAAGTATTCCGATGGTCAACCAAACAAATTTGTCTATCACGCTTGGAACATCGTTTGGATCAAGGACCATTGGATGCAGCTAGACGCAACCATTGGTGGGCAGCCACCTGCTGACCGACTGATATTGGCCGAATCGAATCTGAATGGAACAACAGGCTCGGACGCGATGGTTGCGTACTTGGACATGGTGCGACGAATCAAAATTACGATTTTGGGTGCTCAGTACAAATAGTCGATTTCTAAGCGTCGCAGACGTGGCGGGCGACGGCTTCCAGTAGCGGATCGATGGTTTGAACTTGAATGGAATGTGGCGGGGCCCAAGCGAACCACTGAGCCGATTCGTGCTCTGTCAGATCTAATTTGGGCTTCTCCGTCAGATAACCCAAGTAGTAGCGAACTTGTTTTTCAAGGACACGGTTGTTCCAACGTTTGTACTTCACCATGTAGGTCAGTTCGTAGGAGAAGTCAGGCTCGACTGTTATTGATTGAGTGTCGATTCCAGTCTCTTCTTCCGTTTCTCGAAGAGCAGCTTCAAGAAAGTCCTCTCCTTCTTCGCAGTGTCCTTTGGGGAGATCCCAGCGGTCGCGATGTCGCATCAACAGGAATTCCCAAGACTGGGGATCCTCGGTGGAAGGCTGCAGCATCAGCAAGAATCCGGCAGCGCGAACCTGTTCTGTTTTCGGTTCCTTGACCATTGTAAATACTCTGCCATGGGTGTCTCTCGTTTGCGAAAACCAACTGTTGTGTATGTTGACACACCAGAATCTGTCAATTGTCGCTTCCAACCGAGGTTAAGGAATGAAAATCTATACACGAACCGGCGACGCTGGCAGTACAGGCCTGTTTGGAGGTCCGCGGGTGTCCAAAGACGACGTTCGTATCGAGGCCTATGGTACCGTTGATGAACTGAACGCTGCTATCGGCATGGTTCGTTCCGCGGGTGTCGCAGGCGATCTTGATGGCCAGCTTGGGAGAATTCAGGGTGAGTTATTCTCGATCGGTGCTGAATTGGCCACACCAAATCCAGAGGCTCACCAAATGTGTACGATCGCAATCTCTCATATCGCCCAATTGGAGTCGTGGATTGACGATTACGAGGCGTCTTTGCCCCCTCTGAAGTGCTTCATTCTGCCGGCAGGCAGTGCCGCAGCGACGCATCTGCATCTTGCTCGGTCCATTTGCCGGCGAGCGGAACGACGTGTGGTGACTTTGGCCTCTAGGTTGGCGGCTGATTCGGATGAATCGGAAATCTCAACCGACTTGATTGTCTATCTCAATCGGCTCAGCGACCTGCTTTTTGTGCTGACTCGGGTCACGAACCAAAGAGAGGGGATTCCCGACGTGCCCTGGGAAAGCTCTCGCAAAAGCAGGTCTTAAAGACGCGAAACCCCTGCCGGTTTCTTGTGGCACGATTGGCTCCGCTAACCGATATTGAGGGTTTTTAGCGGTCTGGATTAGATGTCGACCAAGTGTACAATGCTGTCGTTGAACCACCACGTTAAGTTGTTCGCAGGTCAGCCCTTCTAGAGGTACTGTCGTGAAGAAAGTTGAAGCCATCGTCCGTCACTTCAAGCTTGAGGATGTGAAGAACGCCTTGACGGATCAGGGGATTCACGGAATGACTGTCAGTGAAGTGCGTGGTTTTGGGCGTCAGAAAGGGCATACCGAAATCTATCGCGGTACTGAGTATGCCATCGATTTTGTTCCCAAAGTAAAAATCGAGGTCGTTTGCACAAGTGAGAACTTGCAGACAGTGATCGATACGATCTTGCAGACTGCCCAGACCGGACAAATTGGGGACGGAAAGATCTTCGTCACAAATCTTGAAGACTCGATTCGCATCCGAACGGGTGAACGCGGTGAAGAGGCGCTGTAGCGCAATTATCTCGCTGATCGAGGTTCTACCAGCAGTCTTGTGAAGATTGTTGGTAGCAGTGGGCACTGTGTTTCTTTGCACGATTTCTGAGTCAACCGCTCATGCCGATGAGACCAATCGTGCTGCGTTGCCGCGAACTTGTTCGCGAAGGTCGTGAGAAAGCTCGCGAGCAGCATGACTCTGGTACGCCTGCGATGCAGGTCTCGACTCTGATCGCTGACCTGTACGACGATGTCGTGCTTGATATCTGGCATGAAGCGATTCGTGAACACGCAACAGACGAGCGATTGACTGGCATCTCTTTGATTGCCCACGGGGGCTTTGGGCGGAGGGATTTGGCTCCCTACTCGGACGCGGATTTGATGCTGCTAACGACAGCCAAGTCGGAGGGCCTGGCCAAGAAGATTGTCGGCAATCTGACTCGGGATTTGGGTGACTCGGGGATCGAACCGGGGCTTTCGATTCGTTTGCCCAAAGAGGCCTGTCGATTGGCGTGGGAGGACTCCGTCGTATTCTCGTCGCTCGCGGAATCCAGATTACTGGCAGGTAGTCTGAGACTGTACTCCAACTACTTCTACGCGTTTCGACGCGGCGCGATGCGGCAACGAAAGTCGATCATTCGCGATGTTGTCGAAGCTAGGCGTGAGGAACGGCGGAAATGGGGCGAGACAAACTATTTACTTCGACCAAATGTCAAAAGGTCGCGAGGAGGTTTGCGCGACATCCAACTCATTCGTTGGATTGGTTTCGCGCGCTATGGAGAAACCGATCTGGAGCGGTTGTTGAAGTTGGGCGCGCTACCGGAAGAAGATTATCGTCAGCTGCGCAAGGCTTACGCTTTCATGTTGCGATTGCGACATGAGTTGCACTTCCGAGAGAAAAAGAGCCAAGACACTCTCGACCGTGCGACGCAGATGGAGATTGCGGAGGCTTGGGGATATCAGGGCACCGAGGGAGTGCTGCCGGTTGAGCAGTTCATGCAAGATTACTTTGATAACACGCGAAACGTACGTTATGCGTCGACCTTTTTTGTCGATGATGCAAGGAGTCTGCCTCTTCTGCATCGAGTCGTAGAGCGGGTAATGTCACGGAAGATCGATGATCAGATTCGAATGGGGCCAACCCACATTTGGGTGTCGAAGGATCGGCTCGCAGAGTTTTCCGGTAGTTTGCCGGACGTGCTGCATTTGATGAGCATCGCCAGTGAACACAACCGTCGGATCGCGCATCGGACTTGGCAGTCGATTCGAACGACGATGCAAGATCGTACGCCAACGCCGCCTGACGCGGAAACGATTGACAAGTTCTTGTCCCTCTTGAGCCGTCCTGGGCGTTTGGCACCACTGCTGAGAAGGCTACATGAGCTAAGAATCATCGAGCAGCTGATTCCTGAGTTCAAACGCATGCGTGGTTTGCTGCAGTTCAACGCGTATCACCAGTACACCGTCGATGAGCACAGTATTCGTGCCGTTGACGCTGCAGCTCGATTGCAGTTCGACGAGGCTGGCATGGGGCGTCGCTATCGACGTTTGGAGGACAAGCGTCTACTGCATTTGGCGCTTCTGGTTCACGACATTGGCAAGGGCTACGAAGAAGACCACAGCATCGTTGGTGAGCGGATCGCGAAGAATGTTGCTGAACGCTTGATGTTGGATTCCGAGACGTCGGAGACTCTACGTTGGTTGGTGCTTAAACATCTTGCCGTTAACGTGATTGCTTTTCGGCATGACTTGAGTGATCCAGAGATCGTGCTTTCGTTTGCGAAGGTCGTTGGCTCCATTCGGCGATTGGAGTTGCTGGTCGTTCATACCTATGCCGACTTGGTTGCTGTTGGTCCAGGCGTTGTCACCGATTGGAAGTTGAACTTGATCGAAGATCTTTACCGGCGCACGCGTCGCTACTTCGACTCTGGCAACTTACCGGGCAGTCCTGACGATCCGGAAATTGAGATCAAACGAGAGCAGGTCAAGCAGAAACTGGCCGAGCACGGAGCCTCCGAGACTTGCTACCACCTGTTGGACCAAATGCCGCTTTCTATGTTGGGACGCGGGGAACCAGAGCACCTCGCCGCGGAAGTGGTTTTGCTGAGCAATAACCAAGATCAGGGAGTCGAGGGCGCGATCTGCACCTGTCGATACGACCCTCGATGGAAGGCGATGAGGTATACCGTGATCCATCGTGAGGACGATTTGTCGATTGGTACTTTCGCGCGGGCAACGGGAGTGCTGAGTACGAGCGGACTGACGATCATGCGCGCACAAATCGAGATGGTCGGTAAAATTGCTTGGGATGACTTCTGGGCATGCGATCCTAGTGCGACCATCGCAGAAATGAGTGATCCAAGCATGGATGACGAACAACAACGTCTGGCTCAGCTCGCTGCAGACAAGGCTGCCGAAATACGCTCGCAAGAGATTTGCGAGCAGATTTGCCTCTTACTCGATTCGCCGGATAAGCCTCTGCCACCTCACCCCAAGGTTCATCAACTGAATCGCGAGCCAGATAGCGTTAACTTGCTGCCGAAGACGGTTGTCTTCGACAATGACACGGTCGATCGGTGCACGATTCTTTCATTCTTTGCCTACGACGAGGTGGGGTTGCTGTATCGAATCGCAGGGACGTTGGCAGCTGAAGAGTTGGTGTTGTACTTTGCGAAGATCGATACGCATCTGGATCAAGTTGCCGACGTCTTTTATGTCACAGAGAAAGATGGTTCGCGGGTAACGAACCCAGACCGTCAGCAGCAAATTCGCGAAGCTCTGCTGAGTGCCTAGGGACCTCGAATGCGGGTCTGGTAAAGATTGACGGTTGCGTGGTAGAGCTGAACTTTTGTGTTAGCAGTGATTGCAATGGCGGTTGTAGATCCATATCAGAAAGTTCACGCTCCTTTTCCTTGCTTGGCCTTGCATGCGCGGCAATGCTTGTTTGGTTCATCAAACCACTCGATCGTTCGGAGAGTTCTCCCAACCCGCAGCAAGCTTGATGCCTTGCATTCACACGGGAACTCACCCTAACGATCACCAGTATCATGGTTAGCGCCGTCCTCCACCGGCAAGGAGACCTGACAACTGAGGTGATGAATCGAGATAGTCCCATCCCCTCCTACATGGATGTTTCCCAATGCGTAAGACTGCATACACCCTCGCTTTCCTGACCATTTCTGCCTTCGTTGGAAAGGCAAACGGACAGGACGGCTTCAGCGCTCTGCTAGCCGATCTCAGTTTCAGCGATCTTCCCGCTCTGAACGAGCCGCTTGCGGTAGCCAAGGTAGAACGAGCCACAGAGCTGAAGCCAGCTCCCGCGTTGACGATGCCGTCCAACGCTGCCCCGGTCCAGAAAAAGGAAGCTGAGACGAACTTCGCACCACCTGCGACGGTCGCTCTGCAGGATCCTGTTCCTGCAAAAGAGCCAGCGATTTCGAGCCCATTCGATCTGGATGCCGCTTTTGAGCTTCAAGATCTTGAGTCAGGAAGGGCTCCGGCAAAGTCAGTCGGGCACATTCTGCATCATTCATCGACGAGCGACTGCGGATGTGACACCGGTTGTGACAACGTGATCACTTGCACCCCTCATGTGAAACCGAGTTTGCCATCTTCCACGTTTCAACAGTATTTCCGCAGTAATAAGTGCGCGGTCAATGTTTGGGATGGCTATCGACAACCGTGCGGACCATGCCAAAAGCACATCCAAGGCCGTTGCGATTGCTTCGACAAGCAGGGCAATTGCCTGAGCGGAGCTTACAACCGTAGCGATTGCGTAAGCTGCGATGGCGGCTGCGATCGCTAGAGGGCTAGGTTAAGCGGATTCCTCCTCGAATTTCCAGAAAGTGTCACCCTGCCATTGGATCCATTTCAGGTATCGCATCGGTCTTGCCGAAGTTACTTGTACCATGGATTGGGAGGGTGGAACGATTGGTGCCTTCGTTCCAGCATTGATGGGTCATGGTGAGGCAGGGAGGGCTTCACCATGACCCTTCTCTTGTTCAAGGTTGCACCACCTTGAACAACATTCAAGCACCAAAAGAAACAGCCGCCAAAGCACTTGCTTTGACGGCTGTTTTTGTTTCGAAGTTCATTTGGGCCAGCGATGGCTTACGAGAACAACTGGTCGATGACGGTTCCATCACGTACCAGGGTGATGGGGCGACCTGTGCTGGTGTCATACTCGAGGGTTGGGTCGATTCCCAAGTTGTAGTAGAAGCTAGCTGCCACATCGTCGGGTGCAATGCCTTCGTGACGAGGTCCCGAAGCTGTGTCATCACTTTCTCCGATCACCTGGCCGCCGCGAACTCCGCCACCGGCCATCAACATGAACATGCAACGCGGATAGTGGTCACGACCGCCCTCCGCACTGCGAGTGTTGATCTTAGGTGTTCGTCCGAACTCGCCTGTGACAAAGACTGCGGTCGACTCCAGCAAGCCACGTTGCTCGAGACCAGCCAACAAGCCGCTGAGTCCAGCATCCAAGTTTGGCAGGTTCTTGTCTTTGAGTTTGCTCCAGTTGTCAGTATGAGTGTCCCAGCCACCAAGCTGAACGGTGACGAACCGAACGCCGGATTCGACGAGGCGAAGTGCCAATAGGCAACTTTGACCAAACGATTCTTCACCAAACTGCTTTGCAAAGCTCTCAGGCTCCTGACTGATGTCGAATGCCTGGCGTGCTCGAGGCGATGTGATCATGGAGTACGCTTGTTCTCCAAACTGATCCAAGCCCTCAAGAAGCTGATCGTTCTTCTCCATTTCGGCGAAACGGCGATCCAGCTTCTTCAATAGTCCCTGACGACGTTTGACTTCGTCGACGCCGATGCCGCCAGCCAATGAGATACCACGGACGGAATATGGCTCTCCAAAGTTCGGAGACGAATTCGTTTCCAGTGGGGCGTACTTGATGCCGAGGAATCCAGCACCGTGCCCCGACTTTGGAACCGCGACGTTGGTTGGCACGTTGGGATCGCCGGGGCGTTCTTTGGAGAGAACAGAACCGTAGCTAGGATACTCCAAAGCAGGAATCGGCTTACTGCCTGAATTGACGTATTCACGACCCAGGCGATGAGCGGCCAATGTGTGGCTGACTCCGCGGAGAATCGCGAACTTGTCCATCACTGATGCGAGTTTAGGCAGATGCTCGGAGATTTGAATTCCGGGAACATTTGTCGCGATCGGCTTGAACGAGCCGCAGACTTCCGTCGCATCAGGTTTGAGGTCAAAGGTGTCGAGGTGCGAAGGGCCACCCGGGAGCTCAATGAAAATGGCGCGCTCCGCACGACCCTTCTGTAATTGCCCAGCTTGGGCCATCTGCATGTAGTTACCCAACGTCAGTCCACCGAGGGACAGCGTGCCAGCTTTCAGCATGTCACGACGCTTCATTCCATCACAGGTGCGATGATATTTCATGGCAATTGACTCTCTTTGCGTCCAGGATTTGTGAATGTAGAGGGGAAGGGTAGGGGAGTATCAACTAGTGAGTGATGATGAACTCTTTGGTGTTCACCAAGGCCCACAGAAGAGATTCAACTCCGCTGGCGGGCGTCTTTGATTCTTCGATAAAGGCAACTGAGATTTCAATTTCCTCTTGAACCGGGAAGCGGCTCAAAGCTCGCAAGTAGGCTTCTTCCACCAGTTGTTCAATGGTGGCGGTCGCCGGTTTGATGGTTGACTTTTCTTCCAGCTCAGACCAAGAGTTGGTATCTTTCAACAGGTGAGCAAGAGGAGGCACACGGTAGCCAAACTGTTTCATCCTTGCGGTCAATTTGACGTGCTCGCGTTTTAGCTGAATCTCGCTCCGCTCACGGCGCGCCTCTGGCAGTTTGTGATGCTGTTTCAGTCGGTTTACGAACTGCTTGCGAACTGCCTCCGCCCGCTTTTGGATGCCAGCTTGCTTCGGGTCGATGGCCGCTTTGGGACCTTCGACCCCAAGTGATCGGCATGCTTGAGCAACCCAACCATCTTTGGCAGCGAGGCGTTTGTGCATGTCTGCGTCGTTGCGAAGGTAAATCGACTGCAGCAAGCTGGGGCTGTCACTTCGGTCGCAGTCGCAGTTCGACTCACGGATCGACTGGCCAAAGACTTCTAAAGCGAAGTCTTGTTGGTTTCTTAGTCGAGGTTTGCCTTCAGCAATCGCCATGTCATCAAGCTCACCACGTAGTTTGCTGGCTTGCTTGTCAGATCCCGTTGCGAGCACGACTGCGTCATAAACCACTTCCGCCGGCAGGCGCCGTGGTACGTGTCGAGCAAAGTTGTAGTGGTCCATCGCGTTGGTTGCGTTGGTTTCGGAACTTCGTTGATAAGTTTCGCTGGTCACGATCTCACGATGCAGCCACTTCAGATTGAAGTCATGCTCGATCAGTTCCGTTGCCAAATGATCCAGCAACGCTGCGTTGCTCGGTGGGTTTGCCAAGTTCATGTCGTCAGTAGGATCGACAATGCCAACTCCGAAGTAGTTGCTCCAAATTCGATTGACGACGGCTTTGGCAAAATACGGGTTCTCCGGCGATCGCAACCACTCCATCATCGCTTCGCGAGGATCCTTGTCCAAAGCGATGGTTTCTGATCCCAGGATTTTGCCGGTCGGAATTCGAAGCGGGGCGACCTTGCGGCCCTTCTTTTTCGCGGCTGCTCGCTGTTTCATCGCCTTGTCGGAAAGAGCTCGTGTATTGACCAGCAGTTCACCGAAAGGCACTGTGAGACCTTTGCCCGCAGCTTTGTAGACGGCTCGTCGTAGATCGCCGCCTTTGAGCTTCTTGCCGTCTGTGACCGCCTCCAGCAATTGGTCTCGTTCTTTCTTAGAAGCAGGCGAGATTGAATTTTGGCTCGAGCGAATCGGGGAAAACAGAGTCGCAAACTGTTCGAAGTCGTTCTTGGACCATTGATCGAACGGATGCTTGTGACACTGAGCGCACTCGATTCGAACACCCAGGAATGCATAGGCGAAGCCAATCGCACGGTCTTCTGGTTTCTGAAAATTTCGGCGTCCCCAGAACATTGGAAGACCCTCTCGTTCAGCGAACATGCCTTCATTCCCAGGCTTGCAGGCTGCTGTCATGTTCTCGCAGAACTCCGTGTAGCTCTCTCCTGCTTCACGGCTCTTGGCCGTCACAATCCCTGCTACGATCTTGTCGTAAGAAACGTTAGCTTCGAGACGTACTCGCAGCCATTCGTGCCAGAGTCGGCTCGCGGTATTGCGAATCGGAAGGATATTGTTCAGTTGCTCCTCGCTGTTGCCGGTCCAGTCCGAGAACCGCGTGGCCCACCAAGCAGCGTATGCAGGTGACTTCAACAGGTGATCAATCAATCGCTCGCGTTTATCGACTGAATCATCTGCAAGGAAGTCGCGAACCGTTTTACTGGATGGCAATATGCCTGTGATGTCCAGCGACACCCGTCGTATGAATTCGGAGTCGGTGCACTGGCCTGATGGAGCGATGCCAAGTTTGTTCAGTTTCTGTTGAACCAGGTCATCAATCGGCGTGCCTGTTGGTGAGTTATGTGTTCTCGCTTGCTTCGCGCTGATCGGCGTCAATACGGGGACAGGTACTACTGCGTTGTCATAGAAAACAACCACATGCGTATCGCCGCGCTCGCCTGATTTGACTTGTCCCAGTTCGTCGATGGCGGCAATCGCGTCATCATTGGAATTGAAGCGGCAAAGTTCAGTGACATCTTCGCTGCTGCCGTCTTCCCAGTGAGCGATTGCTGTCAGCTGAGATTGCTCGCCGTCCGAGGCGAACCGAATCTCACTTGGCGTGACCTCCAGTCGGAGCAGCGTTTGGACATTCTCCTGCTCGAATTTTGCACCCGACTCAATCCAGCGGCGCAGCACGCGATGCTGCCAGCTGTCTTCGTCGAATCGCTTGCCACCTTCGTGGATGTCCGCATCGAGAGGTTTGGCGAGCATCAGGCTCTCATCGATGTCGTCCACGTCAACGCGTCCGGTGTTTTCGTCATGGAGAGCATTGTGGTCTGATTTGAAATCGTAGCCAAACAGTGACAGTTGGAAGCCTCCGCGTCCTTGAAACGAACCATGGCAGGCCCGCCCGTTGCAGCCCAGTCTCCCGAGCAGCGGGATCACATGCTTTTGGAAGTCTGGAGTTTCCTTGACACCGTCCGCAGCAAACCGCGTACTGAGAGACGCAATGGCTTTCTCAGTCGTGACTGTCTGGGAAGAGGCGATTGTTGCCGGTTCGGCACCGATAGCCGCACATGCGATGCAACAGGTTGCTAACGTGATTAATGTTCGCGTCATCATTGGTCTCATGTGAATTGATAAATCTTGTGAGGACTTGACGGTGTTCATTTTGTTGACGAGTTTTTTGACTCACGACCCGCTTTGCGTAGCAAGCCGGTGTAGAGCTTTTCGATGCTGCCGTTTCCATTCTGCTTGGAACTGAGTCGCTTCTTGGCTGCTTCGAGTTGAGCTTGTGCGCGATTCAGCCGCTCTTGGTACACATTCACGTCGTAGTGAGCGCGAGCGATCTGTGATTCTTGGAGTCGTTCCAGTGATTCGCGAAGACGCTTGCGATCAGATTTACTGTCACGCACCTTTAGCTTGGCGGTCAGAAAGTTGACTTGATTCTGAGCTTTGAGCAGTTCAACCTCGATGTCGTAAAGTTGCTCGTCCCGATTCTTGGCAAGTTCCAGCTTTCGAGCCGACTTGACCAAGTCACGAATCGCGCGGTCGTACTCACGAGGATCCTTCTCGCGAAGTTGGCTCAGTACTACCTTCAATTCGGGCAGGTGTGCACGAACCAGATCGAGGGCCTTGGCTTCGATCTCTTGATCAACCTTTGGTTCGATCTTTGGAGCAGGCTTTTTACCGGTGTCGGCAAGTGCTTTTCCATTCGTCGCAGCCTCTGCATCGAAGTCAGTAACGAAACCAAACAGGACGATGAGAAGCAATGCGAAAAGCAATTTGGATGCTCTAGCCATCGTTCGTTGCCCTTTTTTCGGTGTTCGTGTGATCGATCTCTAGGTTCGTCGATACTGCCGCGAACATCCACGACAACGTGGAATCCGTTTCGAGATCGGCGTTGTTGCCCTCGTTCAACTCCACTGGGGCGTCACCCACGTCGTCAAAGTCATTGAATTCGTTCAGTCCAACTTCAAAGGCGTCAAGATGCCGGCTCTTGGCCCAGGTTCGAGCGATCAGAAGTTCTTCCGAGACAGCAGCGTTCGTTAGCCCGTCCTGAGAGTCCACCTGCGCGACATGGTGCACCGGTGCTTGCCAGGCGACGAACGCCAGCAATAGAGATGCCGCGGTGGCTACGAGTACCAGTCCCCATCGTTTGGAACCCGCGGGTAACGTTCCTGACTCTGATGCAAATGCTGAAACAGGAGCAGGATCACAAGCCGGCAGAGCAGTAATCATTTCTGCCTGTCGCAGAAGTTCATCCGCGTGCGGCGGTGATGATTCGAGTCGTTCCGCGAACTTCGCGGATTTTTCAGCATCCAATTCACCAAACAGATACAGCAGGCATTGTTCACGCCAGACATCGTCGGGGAGATTGGGGGTCGCAGGAGAAGGCATGTTTGTCGTCTAAAGCTCGTTGTCTTGGATTTCTTCGCGAAGTTTTTCCAACGCACGACGCATTCGCGTCAGCGCGGTCCCTAGTGGGATATTCAATTCGTTCGCAATTTCTTGAAAGGTCAGGTCTCGCACCATTCTCAGTCGGATGACTTCCCGATAGTTGTTCGGTAGTTTGGTCAGAGCTTGGCGGAGTTGTGATTCGGTCTCGGTTTGAATGAGTTTGTTTGCGGGATCGATTTCATGCGTTTCCTCTGCTCCATGACGGTGAAGCATCCGATCGGTTGATGCCTTCTTCCGCCACAACGCTGCTGATTCGTTCGCTGCCACCCGGAACAGCCAAGCGCGTCGTGAAGCGGCCGAAACGTTTCCTCCACTCTGAAGCATGCTGACGTAAACAGCCTGCAAGCAATCGTCCACATCAGACTCTTGAGCGAGCCGACCTCTCAAAAATGCTCGCAGACCCAATTGAGACTCCTCAAAAATGAGTTTCCAGGCAGAAGACACGGGGTCATCTGATGGTTCGGAGTCGGCTGGTGAGTTCGGGTCTTGGCTCATCTATTGCGTCGTCAATTTACTAGATGCGCCGGTGATACGGGTTATTTCGAACTTCATGATTTACTTTTCAACGCCGTTTGGGCTGGAACCCCCATTTCGCCAGAAGATTTGCTGACGCTTGAAAAGAGCGTGTAAATGGGGGTTGATGGTCAGTGTGGGTTGGGGTCTGCTTTCGAGGGTGCCGGTCCGAGTGGTGTTGAACCGGCTTTTCGCAGCCTGAGACCATAACGGAGTGTGGCTGCCCCTTCATCTCTGAACAGCATGAACGATGGCCGCGAATCAGAAAAATGTTTGGCTTGGTTTCGACCTAGGCGGCACGAAAATGCTGACGGTCGCCTATGGCGATAAGTGGCAACCGATCGGCCGCCGTCGTCGCAAGACTCGCGGTCGCGAAGGATCCGACAGCGGAATCGAACGAATTGGATCTACGATCGATCGGCTTTTGGACGAAAGCAAGATCAGCAAAGATCAGATCGCGGGCATTGGGATTGGCTGTCCTGGCCCGATCGACCTAGAGAAAGGCCGCCTGATGTACGCGCCGAACTTGGGCTGGGATGATGTTGAAGTACGGAAGTACTTGGAAAAACGATTTGAATGTCCTACTGTCGTGCTGAACGACGTCGATGCTGGTGTGTTCGGCGAGTACCAGTTTGGTTCGGCCAAAGGGTCGCGATGTGCCGTTGGGATTTTTCCCGGTACAGGTGTAGGCGGGGGATGCGTTTACGAGGGCAACATTCTGCAGGGAGCCGGGATCAGTTGCATGGAGGTCGGTCACACTCGCATTACCAGCAGCAACCGTGCAAGCGGTTACAAATTGACGGGCACAGTCGAAGCAGAGGCCAGTCGATTGACCATCGCAGCGGAAGCAGCGAAAGCGGCTTTTCGAGGAGATGCACCTCATCTCCTGAAGAAGACAGGCACCAATCTAGCCGACATTCGCAGCGGCGCTCTTGCCGACGCAGTGGAGAACGGCGACTCGTCGATCCGCAGCTTGGTAGAAGAGGCATCCGAGGCGATCGGGATGGCGGTGGTCAACATCGTTCACATTCTAGCGCCCGACAAAATTGTGCTTGGTGGCGGACTCGTAGAAGCCATGGAGGACTTGATTGTCGGTTGTGTCCGTAAAACGGCTCGGCAAAATGTGATGAGTGCCTACAAGGATCGATTTGAGGTAGTGGCCGCGAAGTTGGGAGACGACGCGGGAGTGATTGGGGCCGCGGCTTGGGCGAAGCAGAGGATTCAGAGTGCCGTGAAAAGTTGATCCGATTGGCTCACTGAGCGCTCGATCGCGATCCGGCAGGGCCGCCTGAGATTGGATGACCGGCTGGCAGCGGTCTTGCCGCTGTCGCGAAGCCTCGCTCATACAAGTGCTCCTTTAACCGACGAAAGGACGCAAAGCTTCCGGGGTACACCCACACTGTGATCGTGGTGGATCCAGGGTCGCGACCAGCCAATTCGATATCCAATTCGCCACCGTCTGCTAGTACTCGTTCGATCGGATTGCCATGCGGTTCTTGAAGTGGTTCCAGAGTCATTCCAACCAATTGGATCCTGGTTGACATTTGAACTTGGCCACCGCGAGACACCATCTCACGCCCTTTGTCCATCCGATAGCGAGCCACGTATCCGCGCACTGGACCTACGGCCGCATTCAGTCGTCCTTGTCGCGCGCTCGGAGCAACTCTAGCGAAGTCACGCCGGATTTCGCTAACCAATTTATCGATTGGAACCAATGACAGTCGATTGTCTTTCAAACGAAAGTGAAGTTCGTCACCGAAAACCGTCTTGGCCATCGGTGTTGGCAAATGCTCTACCGCTACCACGGCCGATGGTTGGCTTTCCAAACGCTTGCGTTCGCCTTCCAATGCCGCAAATTCCGACTCGGCAATTTCTAGCTGAGTCTGCAACGCAGCTGCGCGAGTTGCTTCCTCGTCCAGTTCTTGCTTCTTTTCGTTCCAAGCCAATTCTGCCTGAGCCAGAAGGTCCATCAAGGCACCTCGTTGCTGCTGGCTTGCCTTGATTTCCGCGTCGTATCGTTTGACCATGGTCTCGAAACGATTTGAATCAGCCTGAGCGGCTGCGGCACGCATGGAGTGTTGGCCCAACTCAGCAAGCTGCTCGTCAGTTGCATAGGTTGGCTGATCCTGCTTCTCGATCTGCTCTTGTTCAGCCCGGTCCTTCATCTCTTCAATCACTGCCGTCGACTGGGTTCCCAGCACGACGACAAGAATGATCAAGATCCCAACCAAGTTTGCCACGATGTCCAAAAAGGCATCGTGTCCTTGGTCGATGGTCGATCGTTTTCGAGCAGACTTCATCGTGCGGATCTCCCAATCACATCGACACCACTGTTTTGCAACAGAGACTTCAATTGGTAGAAGCGATCTTCGCCTCCAGGAGCAACCTGTACCTCTAGTGTTGGGAGCCAACTTCCGCCCGGAAGTGCAGCACCCCAGCGTTCGATTCGATCGCGAACAGCCGTCGCCAATTGCAGCGACGCATGGTCGACGTCGGCGTCGGAGAAACCAAACACCTGTGTTGCTCCGCCGGAGGCCGGGGCGATCAAAACGAATCGATCAGTGAAACATTCCACGCGAATTGTTCTGACAATGGAGTTTCCACTCTGTCCGGCCATATGGTTCGGCAGTGCCCAATCAGATCCCGATCGTTTGACCAGCTCTTGCTGCTGCGGTGAGAGATCAACGGTGGTTTGAGGCGCCGCTTGGTTCTGGTGCGAACGATTGGGGGCACCCGCTTGTGTAGAGCTCGAAGGTGACGCTGCCTGCGAACCCGCGCTTGTCGCACGGGAACTCGCTTTGGAAGACGAGTTGGCCGAACCTGAGGAAGCGTCAGTGGAAGTGCGTTGCGATTGATCTGATTCACCACGTGACGACGCAGCCGAGGATGAATCCTCAGCGGAGGCTTGATTCTGATCGAACGGGAGCGGCGAGCTGAACGGTCTGGAATTGAGCTCTCTTGTGGTTTCGCCGGCAAGCGATTGCATTGCAGGGGCGTCGTTTGAGATCTCGTTGTCAACGCCCACCTGAGTCTTGCCTTGCCGGCGAAGCTCGCTGGCGGCCGATTGCATTTGTTGATCCCATTCGCGGGTCGGTAGGTCAGTCTCGGCAGGCTCAGCACTATAGCCATTGCCGCCCGTGTACGCGGATTTTGGTTTGCTTCGGTGTTGGCTGTCGTAAGATGACGAACTGCTGATCGTGTCGCCGGGGTGTGAGCGAAAACCGTGGTTACGGCCGGAGGCGTCCAGGGCCGCGGCCGATAGTGTCGGGAAGCGTTCACGTGCTCCCCCTCTTCCCGCTCGAATTTGCCGACTGTTCGGAGCACGTTCTGAACCTCCGGGCCCCAATTCGTAGGCAATCCTGGATCTTTGCTTGATCGTCGCTTCGCGAACCGCGACTTCGATGCGGTTCTTCAAGTTTTGATCCGATTCAGAATAGGCCAGTTGAATGTTTGCAGGGACCAGCTCGTAGCCGAACTGATCATCCCAGTCTTTCATCGCCTTTCGCGCTGCACCGTAGGTTTGGATGCCATCTGGGCGGACGACAAGCAGAGGGTAGGGTGGAGCCGTGTCACCGTAAGTTTTCATGGCGTGTAGCCGAATCACACGCAGAGCTGCATCGAGCGGGTTGGCCGATCGAGATGAGTTTTCAAGTTGAGGCACAGCGATCAAGGTGCCTTCAGGGCGGATGTAAACGCCATCGGCGGTGCACTCCAAGTACACCGGTCGACGATCCGTCCCGTTGGGCCCTTTGTGGGGGACGATCACAACGCGGGGCGTCTGGTTCGCTGCTTCGCTTCGCAGTGTTTCTACTTTTTGCCGCTCTCGTTCCAAGCTTGCACGAAGTGCGATCAACGTTTCTTCTTCGACCTGCTCTGTTTCCGTTTCGCCCATCGCTCGATCGACTTCGTCGTTCAAGCGTTTTAACCGTTCTCTCAATCTCTGGATGTGATCATCCAAGTGGGTCATGCTGTCTCGGCGGTCTTCCATGTCAGCCGTTTGCTGGTCACGAAAAGCGATCAGCTGGGTGACGCGGAATCGTTCCTCCTGAATAAGTTCTTCCACCGAAGCAGCGGTCAAGCGTGGAGGTGCAGTTGACGCGACCTTTGCTGCTTCGATTCTGGCCTCGGCGACCTGCTGCTCGCGGGCGTTCTGCTCTGCGGCGCCCGTCGCGTTTTGTGCGACGAGCGCGAGCAACAGAATCAAGGTTCCCAGCGTGCAAACGAGGACGGCCAGGAACGGGAAGAGCGACGGCTTGAGCGCTTTTCGACGCCGGCTCATGCTGCACGCCTTACTGAGGAGTCTTGCCGACCCTGGTGTTGGCGTTCATCGGCTAGGCGATCTGAGAGGACGTCCACTGCACGCGCGAGGATCCGCATCGCATCCGCCATTCCGTCGCCTGCCGCTGCAGCAGTCACACTTCGATTGATGGCGACATTGGTTTCGGCCAATCGCTGTAGATTGCTGTCCAGCGAAAGCTGCATCGCAGCAATGGATTCGGCTTGTTGGTTCGTTTGCGTCAGCGTCTCAACTTGCTGGACTAACGTTTGCTGCTGAGAAACGATCTGCTGCTGGCATTGGTTCATCGAACTCGCGTGTTCACGAAGCAAAGGCGAAAGCGTGGCGTCGATGGTATTGAGAATGTTGTTGGTCGTTGCGGTATTGGCCTCGCTGATCAAGGACTGCGACTGTTCGACCGATGCCTGCCAACGCTCACATTGGTCACGGAGGTGATCGCCTGTCACGCGCGTGGTTTCGCCGATGCATTTGGCGTGTTCATATAAAGCTGGCTGCAGAATTGTCTCGAACGCATCAGCAATTTGATTGTTGTTAACCTCATGGACGGATTGCCATTGTTGCTGTGCTGTATCGATTGTGTCTCGCCAAAGCTTCGCCTGGTTGTCTAGTGATTCTGCGACTGCAGCTTGAACGCCCTGGCAGAGATCGGCAATCAAAGCTGTCTGATTGTCCGACGCTTCGTCGCTTGGCAGACTGGCCGACATCAAGTAGCCAACACGCGCGTCAATGGTTGCCAGTAGACGTTGTTCGCTGCGTTCAATTGGGAACTGGATGAAGATCGCGATCACCGAAAGCACCAAACCAAGTGCGGTCGTATCGAAAGCGACATACAGTCCACCCTTGAGGCTGTCCACGGCTGCTGTGCCGTTGGAGAAGTCCAAGCCTCCCAGTGTTTGGGTGATCCCGATTACCGTGCCCAAGAATCCGAGCATCGGAATTGCCCAGACGATGATTCGCACCAATCCAAGAGAATCATGCGCGGCATCTGCATCGCGGGCTGACACCTCACGGAGATCGTCCGCCAAGTGTTTGGTGGTACCACGCTGCGATTGGCGGACGAGTAGTTCGTTCAGTCGATAGACCAGATGGCTGTTGCGAATGCTACTGGGAAGTCGCTCCAAGTCAGCGACCCAGCTTCTGGCGACGTGCCCAGCATCATTCTGCTCCAGCCATTTCTGTGCAGGAGTGTCTCCTGATTCCGTTGGAAGCAAATCCTCGTCGCGAATCGTGGCAAGTTGTTGGTTCTGAGCGGCAATGCCCATCATCTTTGAGACCAGGACGGCGGTGCCGAACCAAAACAGTACGGTGGCAGCGACCGCGACCGGGTGACCGTTGAAATACCTTTGCAGCGGCTCCCAAGGAACGGTCAGAACGATCGCGTAGAAGAACACGGACATCGCCAAGCCCATGACCGCTGCGACGATCGAGTTCCCAGCGACGGGTGCTGACTGTTCGGAAGGGAGATCGGTGCGAGCCTCAGATGATCGTTCTGATTTCTCTGGGGCAACGTTGGGGCTGAAATCGGCCTTTTTCATGTCGATACCACATCCAATTTGTTCGGTAGCTCGAATCATGGTTTCGTCTGCGATGGATACGACGAGATCCAAGCGCAGGAAATCACTGACTCATAGGATCAGATCGACCGTTGCAACCGATGGACTTCACCTAATCGGCAAGGATTCCCACCGGCATCCTCGGGAATGGGGTTCATTTGTTCATGCATGTGGCTGGTCAAAAGGATCGCGGGGGTCATTCACCTTGCGACTTGGACCTCTGGATTCCTACTATCCCAGCGGGTCAGGAAGAAGATCGCCCTTGGTTCCAAGGCGGTTTCGTTAACACCGAAGGAATGATGATGCGTTCAAATCGAAGTCGTCCAGAAGCAGCTTGGGTTCTTCCGATTCGCCTTGATCCTCGTAAAACGTCGAGAATTCTGGCGTCTATCGCCTTGATTGGCCTGATTGCGACGACCGCAATTAGTCAGACTCCGCAGGTTGGATTTGGTACTTCGGGGGTCGACTCCAACACGACTTCAACAGGTTATCCACCATCCTCGACGGCCAATCCTGGGATCAGCTCCCCAGGGGGGATGAAGCAGCCAGCGGTTGCCAGTCGGCTCAACGTGCCCTCAGCCGACCAATTGACGCAATCGCTCGCACGTGCAGGCGCAGCGAACGACATGATCGGTTTTTCACATTCTGACGGCTCGGGAACTCAGACAATTACGCTAGTTCATACCGGAAAATCCTGGATTGCGGTGTATCATATCGATAGGTCGGGAAAGATCCATTTGGTCAGTAGTCGGCCAATCGACGCTGACTTTTCATTGCAGCTCAACGCAACTTCACCGCTACCTGATGAGATCCGAGAAATCGGTCGACGGTAGTCGCCCAGCCATGGCACTGGTGAAGATAGTGGGTTTGGGTTGCAATGAGACGTCCTGTTTCCCTCTCATCATCCACATGTCGACGATCCCCAAGCGGGATCCATCGGAGCCAAATATCAGATGGCAAATTATCTGTCGCTAGAAGAAGCAGCCGAAAAACTTGGAGTTCCAACGGATCGACTCGTAGAACTGCGCAGCCAAGGAGAGGTACGCGGATTCCGAGATGGAGCGAGCTGGAAATTTCCCGAAAACGAAATTGATCGCTTGGCCGATGAGTTGGCCGATTCCATCGGCGGAAGTGGCATCCTTGTCAACGAGAGCGATCTTGGAACAGGGTCCTCAATTCTCGAGGGCAGCAGCGGGAACATCATTGGCGGAGATTCACCAGTTTCTGAAGACGGTGGCAGTGACTTGGGTATCGGTGGTGAAGCCCTTGGCGTAGGTAGCGACGTCAACCTGATCGCAGCAGAAGGCGATGGCAGTGACGTTGCCATCGTTGCGAGTGACGCCGATCTACTCGGCGAGAGTAGTGGCGGAGACTTGCTGGAAATCGATTCAGCAGAACTGCAGTTGGGTGATCCTGCAATCATGCACGACTCGGCGCAGTTGGATCTTGCGATCGAACCAAACGCGGGTAGTACGGGACCTGTAACAGATGAAGAGCTGCGAGAAATCAGCGAATCACATCCCGACGTTCTTTCGCCCGAAGTTCAGCAATCCGGCAGCAATATCTTGGCTGCAGGCAGCGATGTGTTGGGCAGCGATATTCTTGGTGCTGGTAGTGGCGTTGGAAGCAAAGGCCCCGGCAGCAGCGGAAGCATGTTGGACATCGGTGGCGAACTTGACGACATCAAACTAAATACCGAGAGCGATCTGAGCTTTTCGGGACTCGGCCCTGATGATGACAGTGGTGAAGAACTGATCGGCAGTGACGACGACAGCGGGATGGATGTTCTGGGCAGCGAACTTGAGCCGGGAGAACTTGGTTCACAGTTGAGCAGTGCAGGAGCGAGCAGCCTGGAGCTGATGGGTGACTTGGATGAGCCCGGTGAAAGTGACATTGCATCGATGGGATCACGCGGAGCAGACGTGCTGAGTGAGCTGGATCTTCTGAGTGCCGAACAGCAAGGTAGTGGTCTCATCACCGGCGATAGCGAAAATTTATTGGCCTCGTCGGGCCTGGGCAGCAGCATTGGCGCCGATGGCTTTAAAGATTCGGACCTCGCCGGTTTGGATGACGCACTTGCCGACGACGATGACTTGGTCATCGCTGATGATGATGATGATCTTGTGATCAGCAACGCTGGCAGTGACATCTCAGTTGCCGGTGATAGCGGTATCAACCTGATGAGTCCTTCTGATAGTGGTCTGTCGCTGGAAAGTGAGCCGTTGGATTTGGCTGGCAGCAGCATCTCTGCCCTCGATCTTGGAGCGGAGCTCTCCGACGGCGGCGGCAGTTCAGGCAGCGGTGGTGGAAGTGGATCGATGGTCGATTTCCAAGCAGATGAAGAGTTTCAGCTTTCCCCTTCGGGTGTTGGGCTGGATGCTGACATCGAAAGTGGATCTCAAGTGATTGAGGTTGAGGATTCGGAAGCGATCGGCGAAGCCGTCGAATTCGATGACGCTGAATTCGGTGCTGCCGAAGCTGGGTTTGCAGATCCTGATTCACTTGGTGGCGATGACGTCTTCGGTGCCGAGCCAGAAGGGGAAGCACTCGCATTTGACGATGAAGAAGGTGAAGCGGTTGCCATCGATGAATCAGCGTCACCAATGGTCAGCGGGCCAGCCACTTTTGGTGGCTATGAAGTGCCGTTCACGATGCTTCAATGTGTCGTGTTGATGATGATCCTGATGGTGATGAGCTTGGGTGGCATGTTGATGACCGATCTGGTTCGTAACATGTGGACCTACACCGAGCCATCCGCTCCGGTTAGTTCTTTGACCGATTCGCTGGTTGGCGTGATGAACTGGGGTCCTTAGATCCGCCGGTTGGCTCACCCCAAATGATCAAGAACAAGCCGATCGCTGTCTTGGCGATCGAGCTGTCATCTTTGTTGAAAATCGCTGAATTGCCGCGTGAGCGGGGCGATTCAGGTTTTTTGGCCCTCTGTGACACGCTGTCACACAAAAACACGGGTACGTAGGATCGTGCCCACGCGTTTATAGTACTGCTAGGAAGAGTACGCCAATAAGACGCAAAATGCTGCGATCCTCTCGCAATGCACGGTGAACTCAGGTTTCGCCGCGGGGGCACATTGGCCTGACGGTATTACAAGAAGAAAACGGATTTACCCCTTCGCTTAGGTTCCCATGTCGAGATTTGCCGTTCCACAGTGTTTTTTCGTTGCAGCCATGTTGGTGATGTTGGTGTCGGTTGGTTGTCAAAAGTTGGAACCGATCGTTACTTACACCATTCCAACGAAAGTTCCCGAACAGCTGCAGGCCGGGAAAGACCGGATGTTGGCCGCAATGGTTCCGAAGGGGACAGACGTGTGGTTCTTCAAAATCACGGGATCGGAGAAATCGGTAGCGAGTATCGAAACCATGTTTCGCGATTTCGTTGAGCAAATCGAGTTTGCAGATGGAGTTCCCGTTTTGAAGGACCTTCCCGAAGGTTGGCGACGTGGTGGCGATAAGCCGATGCGATATGCGACGATCGATGTACAAACCACTGCCAACCAGCTTGACCTCAGTGTTTCGAAACTGGGCCGCCAAGAGGATTGGGATCAGCAGGTCAAAATGAACGTCAATCGTTGGCGCGGCCAACTTGGATTGGAAACTTCTCAAGACAAGTGGGCTGAGGGCGCCGCAATCAAAATCGCGTCGGCGGACTCAGAAGGCATCTGGGTGGACATTGTTGGCGAGTCGGGAGGCGCTTCACCCATGACGCCTCCTTTCGCTGGCGGTGCAGCTAGTCCACCTTTTGCTTCAGCGAACGAGAACTCTCCCGTCATCCCACGGCCGGTCGATCAAGGTGAGCCGAAGCCGATGGTGGCTGACGAAAGGTTAAAGTTTGATCGACCAGAGGGCTGGCGCGACGGCCGCATGACTAGCATGCGGATGGCGGCCTTCAGCGTCGGGCCTGAGGAAGCACCTGCCGAACTGACCGTCATTCCAGCCGGGGGAGATCTCCGGGGCAATGTAGCCAGATGGCTTGGGCAGGTCGTTGGCGGAACTGCACCCGATGACATGGTGGACAAGGCGCTTGAGAATGCAGAGAAGCTGGATGTTGATGGACGCGAGAGTCAGCGGTTCATGCTGACGGGAGTGGATGCCGAGTCTGGCACCGCGATCGATGCAACGATCGTTCCCATCGAAGGCGGCATGAGCCTCTTCGTCAAGATGACGGGCCCAGTCGACACAGTGAAGGCACACTCCAGCGAGATTGCGTCCTTTCTCGAATCATTGAAGTTGGACCTCTAGCCTGCGGTTAAGGCTTGTAACCAACGAAACACGTTCTCGCGACGACTGCGAGAAGTACCAATTCAAATTGAAACTCCATTCAAAGTGCAACGATGGCGACAATCGCATCTGACCTAGACGATTCCTTGGAATCTGAGCGTGAATCACGGAACACGATCAGTCTTGGAGTCCTGAATTGGCTGGGCTCACTGAAGCTGACAGTTGCCCTGTTTGCCTTCTCCCTGATCATCGTCTTGGTGGGCACACTTGCGCAAGACGAATTGAACATGTTGGAGGTCAAGCAACGTTACTTCTTGACTTGGGTCGCCCAGCTCCACATCGATGATTTCTTTCCGCAGGCCTTCATGCCTCACGAGCAGACTATTCCGGGCGTGATTCCTTTCCCCGGAGGAGCTTTGATTGGGTTGATGCTGATGGTCAACTTGATCGCCGCCAAAACCACTCGGTTTCGGATCCACTCGAGTGGCTCTCGGCTGATCAACGGTGCAGCTCTGATGGCGGCTGGAGTTGTGATTGCAGGGTTCATCGTTTTCTCAGGGCACAGTAGCGATGGTCTCCAAGGCACACCTCCGATCAGCTATCAGGCTCTTTGGGCATCGGTGTTGGCTTCGCTGACGTTGTTGACGGCTGGGTTAGCGTACTACGGCAGTCGCGTTACCAATCCGACGATCAGGTCTGTGGTCATTACCGCAGCAGTGTTGGTGGGCGGCTACGTCGGCTATTCCCTCTACTCCGGACAGCGGATCGATGACCCAGGTTTACGTATCGTTTGGCAATTGACCAAAGGTCTGGGGGCGGGCGTCGTGCTGCTGATTGGCGCGCTCATGGTGTTTGACAAACAAGGTGGCAACGTTGTGCTGCACTTGGGCGTTGGATTGCTGATGTTGGGGCAGTTCATGTTCGGTGACAGACAGCTAGAGCAGCGTTTAAGTCTGATTGAAGGTGAATCCACCAACACGCTTGTCAATCTGGATGCGGTCGAATTGACGTTCATGCAGTCTGTCGACGGCGAGCAGAAAGTGATTGCGATTCCAGGTAGCCGTCTCCGCGCTGCCAATCGATCCAAGACCGTGATTGAAGATGCAAGTTTGCCAGTCAATGTCCGCGTGCTTGATTTCTTCGACAACTCAACCTTGATTGATGTTCCTGGCGTCAATGTCGCGAATGTCGGTGTTGGACTAGAAGTGGCCGCTCGCGAGGTTCCCCGATCTGGCGGTGCCGAAAGCGAGATGAATCTGAGGTCCGCCTACGTAGAATTCCTTGATTTGGAATCGGGGGAGTCGCTTGGCAAACACCTGGTCAGTCAATTGATCTCCGATCGTAAAATGCTCGTTCCCGGGGCCGGCACCGACGATGTGTTCGACTCAGTGACCGTCGGCGATACGACCTACGATGTCGGCATGCGTTTTCATCGTGAAGTAAAACCATACTGGGTGCAATTAGAAGACGTTCGACGGATCAATTACAGCGGTACGGAGACACCACGTGACTACTCCTCCTTCATTCGTATCGTCGATCCATTAACTGGCGAAGATCGCAATGAACGCGTATGGATGAACAACCCACTGCGATTTCGCGGCGAGACTTTCTATCAGTCGAATTATACATCGCTTCCGAGTGGCAAAGAGCTGACCGGAATTCAGGTCGTGCGGAACTCTGGCTGGCTGATTCCCTACGTCGCTTGCAGTATCACTGCTTTGGGAATGTTGGCGCACTTCCTGGGGACGCTAACGCGTTTTCTGCGTCGCCGCGAGCGAGAAACGAAGAAGGAGAAGGCGGACTTGGCAGAGTTCAACCTTTCGCCGCCTTCCAATTGGCCTGTCGTCGCCCTCGTCGGTCTATTCGCGTTGATTGCGTTTTATCGTTTGGTTCCCTGGACCGCGGTGAAGAATCAAATGCGTCCTGCTGCGAGAATGGAGACTTTCGATCTGTATTCCGCAGGAAAGCTACCCGTGCAGTTCGGCGGCCGAGTGATGCCACTTGATGCTTACGCACGGCAGACATTGAAGGCGATGAGCAACAAAGAGTCGTTGCCGATGGATGAAGTGCCATCGCAAATCAAAGGGCGAGCCGACGGTAAGAAGCTGTCTGCAATGCAGTGGCTGATGGAAGTCGCTGTCGACGAACCTCAGATGCGATTCGTTCGGATGTTCCGGATTGATGCGGATGAAGTCTTGACCGAGCTTGGCTTGGAACGCGATGGACGGGAAAGCAAACTCTACTCGTTGAACGAGCTTGGGCAGAGATGGTTCGCGATTAGCAAGAAAGTGGATGCGGCTGCCAAGAAAGACACTGCTGAATTGACGTTCAAAGAACGGAAATTGCTTGAACTCGATCGGCGAACCCGGCAATACACTCTGGCGGCAGCGGCCTTCCGTTTACCCGTGCCCGAAGAAATTCCTTCCGATGAGTTCGAGCGAGCTTTTCCAGGTGCAACAGATCAAGATCGTAAACAGTTTGAGCTTCGTGAGTTGCGGAACCGTATGGATTCGCTCAGCAACATGCCCGCACCCGCGATCGTCGCGCCCACCCAGAATGCAGCGGACGAGGCGGTCAACGATCCGAAGTGGGCAACCTTTGGTGCAGCTTTCTTTGATCACGTGATCGCGATGGCACAGGCTGAACAAGCAGACGAGGTGAATTCGCGACCAGGTATCAAGTCGTTTGGCGACATGTTGCAAGCCTACGGGGACGAAGACACTTCCGGATTCAACAAGGCTGTCGACGAGCACCTAGAGTCGATGCAGTCGTACACGATTCCCGGCTACAACGCGGGATTGGTTTCCATGGAACGATGGATGCAAACCAACTGGCCCACAGGTGTGGCGATGTTCTTGTACTTGGTGTCGATGGTCTTGGGGCTGACGTATTTTCTGGTCAACTTGCCGAGATTAAGGACAGCAGTCTGGGGCGTTCTGGCCGTGGCGATGATCATCCATACCGTTGCGATCTTGTGTCGAATTAGCATCACGGGACGAGCACCAGTGATCAACCTTTATTCTTCGGCCGTGTTCATTGGTTGGGCTGCAGTTCTGTTCGGCTTGATCGTAGAACGGATCTTTAAGTACGGCACCGGTAACATGCTGGCGGCCACCTCTGGTGTGATGACTTTGCTGGTCGCCTATGGGTTGAACAAAGGCGATACGATGCCCGTGCTACAGGCCGTGCTGGACACCCAGTTTTGGTTGGCCACGCATGTGATCAGTGTCACGCTGGGTTACGTGGCGACTTTGGTTGCCGGAACGCTTGGCGCGGGATACTTGATTGCTGGTTGGCTAGGCAAAGACAAGAAGATCATGCGAGACTTGTATCGGTGCTGTTATGGGGCCGCCTGCTTTGGCATTTTGTTTAGCTTCGTTGGTACCGTGTTGGGTGGACTGTGGGCCGACGATAGTTGGGGACGCTTTTGGGGTTGGGATCCCAAAGAGAATGGTGCCCTCTTGATCGTGATTTGGAACGCTCTGGTTCTACACGCTCGATGGGACGGCATGGTGGCGGCCCGAGGCTTTGCTGCCCTGGCGATCGTTGGGAATATCGTGACTGCTTGGAGTTGGTTTGGAACCAACGAACTTGGCATTGGTTTGCACAGCTACGGATTTACCTCGGGCGTGCTTCGCTGGCTAAGCCTATTCGTGGTTAGCCAGCTGGCGATCATCGCGATCGATGCATTGCTGCGAGTGGCGAAAGTTCGGTTCGGCAAAGTCGAACCCGTTGCTTAGCTGGGACTTCGAGCATGACAGCAACGATTCACGTGGGCCCTCGTTCCGATGATCATCGGACGGTGGGCTGTTGAATGGTCGGGCCGCCTTGGGAAACGCCCGCTGAGCGGATCCGCGGAGGATAGTGTGATTCGCTGGGAAGCGGACGACTCGGGGGAACCAATACGTTCAACAACCACGTTGTTTGGCTGGACACGGGGATCGATACGCTAGCGGGCGATGCAAGCACGTTCGCAATCTCGATCGCATTGATCGTGGTCCCTGTTGATTGCACCAAAGGGAGATGGTCGCGGCACAGCACAACATCCGCTGGGAAGCCGTGGTACATCTCGTCACTTCGGCAGATGCCGTTGATTGCCAGTTGAGTGCTGTTGAGCTCGAAGTCAAGCGCCAGCAGATCGTATTCCGGGTCGACGGTTGGAGTCGCGAGTACTTCCGGTGCTAGGGCAAACTTCAAGTGCTTCTTGGCGGAACGCAACAGAGTTTGTCCGATCACGCCGTTTCTTGCCCAAAGCGTTCCAGCGATGTCGCTTCTGGGGTGGTTCGGTTCAATCCGGCAGCGTTTGAGTTCGACTGTTGCGCTGCCAGTCAAGCGATGCGCATGACGCTCAAACAGTCGACTGAGTGAGACGTCTTCGAATCGAGATCCGCTCAAGTCAATCCACCAGTCTTTACTGCTAAGTTGCCAACGCATCACGCCAAAGAACATTGCGTCCCCGCCGAGGCTTTGTATTTCGGGCACGTATTCGGCTAGGGCAGAGCAGTGCAGGGGAGTGTCGTGTGTGTCGAGCGTCCACTGCGTTGCTGGGGACTCGCCACGTGTGCGCCGAATCGAGATGTCGATTGGAGATGTTGCACCTGAATCCGCGGGAGTCGCTTGTAGCACTGCGCCAACGGCATCGAATTGCGGATCGATCCATGCTCTCACGTCTTTGAACGTTTGGCTTCCTGCAGCACTGACGATCGTCAGTGCATTGGCAGATACTTGAACGGGAATCGATGTTCGTTGAGGAACGCAGAGGAACCGATCGTGAACTAGCTTCCACGTGTTCGCTAGTTCTTTGGATTGCAGGTTGGGTTGGTGCAATACGATCGCCACGTCTTGCCCATTGGAGACCCACTGAAGTTTCCGCACCGTGGCCACTTCTGCTCCCGTTTCGGGATCCAATGCGCGGACATGCGTCAATTCAAGCGACGAAGGTGTGGGGCGTCGGAAGTCTTCAATTTCGATCACCAAATCGGTGTCATCACTGAGGCTGGCCTCCAACTTTCTTAGTTGATAGCCGTGGTAGGCAGGAGTCCAAGTGACCAACACACACAGCACCGTCACAGAGGTAGGCACTGCGCAGCAGAAAACGAACATCAGCCGCGCGATCGCTCGCTGCGTTCGTTCATGCATGGGGAGGCCCTTCCCGCACCTTTGAAGTCGCCCACATCCGAAACACTTCAGCTATGCTAGCAAGCCGATTCCGTTCCTTCAGGACGTTCCGCGATCTTAGATCCACGACCTGATTCACCGATAGGTCGTTTGGGAAAATTGCGACATGTGGGCAAGTCTCACGAAGCATTGGTTCTTGATTTCGTTGGGGGCCTGCTTTTCGGTGGGGTACTTTGCCTCGGAACATTTGCAGTCATTACGAGATATGACGTGGTTGCGCGATTCGGTCGTGTTCACTGTGATGTGGATGATGGGTGTCACGCTGCGTCCCGATACGATTCGCAAGAGCATGACACGGCCTGTTCCCTCAATGCTTGCAATAGCGATCAATGTGTTGGTTGTGCCTTTGCTGTGCTTGCCCACGATGTGGCTGTTACGAGCGGACTATTTCGGAGGATTATTTGTCGCCGCGATTGTTCCCTGCACCTTGGCCTCCGCTTCTGTGTGGACACGCAAGGCTGACGGAGACGATTCGATTGCGATGATGACGACCGTGGTGACCAATCTCGCTTGTTTGGCGGTGGTCCCAATCGGGATCTGGCTGGTGCTCGCTCAGCAGGCAGACATCGAGGTGACGCGGCAAGTAAAGAAGCTTGCGATTTTGGTCGTGCTTCCTCTGATGCTAGCGCAGATCATGCGCCGCATGGGAATTAGCAGTTGGGCCGATCGCAATAAGTCGCGCATTTCACTGTTTGGGCAATCCGGGATCCTGGCGATGGTCGTCTTTGGGGCGGTGGCCAGCGCCAGTACGGTGGATGTTGCGACTCCAGTTGCCGAAACGAACCCGAGCGGATGGTTCGCGATCGTTCCGTTGTTGATCGCAGCGATCATGGTTCACGTCTTTGCCTTGTGGTTTGGCATCGCCGCCGCGAGAGGACTGCGGATGAACCGGGCTAGCCAGATTGCGGTAGGAATCGCCGGAAGCCAGAAAACGCTCATGGTCGGCTTGCAGATTGCCATCGATTGTGGGGTCAGTGTGGTGCCAATGCTCGTCTATCACTTGAGCCAGTTAGTTATCGATACAATGGTTGCCGACCGTTGGAAGATTGCGGGCCTTCAAGAAACCGAAACTCAAACCACCGATTCGCTCGAGAACTAGCCATGAACAAATTCGCTATCACGTTAGTGTGCGTTGTCTTTACTGGATTCGGTCTGGTTCGGGCAGACGAGAAGGTCTTTCGCGCCGGAGCGGCTAGCAGCAACATCACGCCACCACTTGGCGAAATGATTGTTGGCAATTGGAAGCCGATCCCCGCCCAGCACGTCCATGACGAATTGCACGCGAGGTGCATTGTTTTGGATGACGGCACGACCAAGTTGGCGATCGTGGTTTGTGACAACGTGGGGATTCCTGCGGAAGTGTTCACGATGGCAAAAACGAAGGTGGAACAAGCGACCGGGATTCCGGCCTCCCATCAGTTGATGTCGTCGACGCATACTCATTCTGCGACCACTGCTCGCGGACCTAGTAAAGTCATCTGGCAAGACGAGTTGACCGGCTATCAAGAGTTTCTGGCCAATCGCATTGCTGACGGAGTTCGATGCGCGCTGAACAACTTGGAGCCCGCCAAGATTGGTTGGGGGAAAGTCGATGAGCCAAGCGAAGTTTTCAATCGTCGTTGGCATGTGACCGACATGAAGCTCCTGACGAATCCGTTTGGCGGCGTCGACCAGGTGCGGATGAATCCACCTGGAGGAAGTCCCGCCCTGGATCGACCAGCCGGGCCGATCGATCCGGAGGTCAGCTTTCTTTCGCTGCAAAGTGTGGACGGTCGACCGATTGCGCTTCTGGCGAACTACTCTCTGCACTATGTCGGCGGTGTAAAAACAGGAGACGTCTCGGCCGACTACTTTGGCTACTTTGCAGGCTACATCGAAGAGAAGTTGGGGGCCAACGATCAGTACCCTCCTTTCGTTGGAATCATGTCCAACGGCACCAGTGGCGATATCAACAACATTAACTTTCCTCAAAAACGCTCCGAGAAGAAGAGTTACGATCGATATGAGAAAATGCAGGAAGTAGCACAGAAAGTTGCGACGAAAGTGCACCAGGCTCATGAAGAGATCGAGTTCGAGAATTGGGTGCAGTTGTCGGCGCAGTTGAGTGAGTTGCCATTGCAGGTACGTAAGCCAACCACGGAAATGATCGATCACTTTGCCGCAGTACGGGCAAAGAGTCAGAGTGATTCGAAGGGTCACGTCCGCGAAATGATCTATGCAGACAGGGTCGAGAAATTGAATGGCGCACCGGATGAAATTCGCGTGCCACTTCAAGCGATCCGAATCGGCGAGCTTGGCATCGCGGCTATTCCCTTCGAGACATTTGCTGAGATTGGCTTGGAGTTGAAGCGACGCATCCCCACGAAGCAAGCCTTCACAATCGAGCTTGCCAACGGGTCCTATGGCTACTTGCCGACACCTGAGCAGCACCGCCTGGGGGGATACGAGACCTGGTTGGGAACCAACTATGTCGAGTACCAAGCATCACGCAAGATCGTTGACGAGCTGCTCAGGCTCTTCGCTGAGTAGATCTCGGATGGCCCGAATTCGGGTTGAATCAGGGCCAATCACTTTTTTAGTTTGGGCAAGACAGTAGCCCGGCTCTCCGAGCCGGAACTCAGCAAATCCTCGGCTCGGAGAGCCGAGCTACATTGTGTAGTTTGAAAAACTGAGTTGCCCTGCGGGTTGAATCAAAGGCCTTGAACGAATTGGCATCCCTGGCGTACACTACGGGGCTCTGTGACCCTGTACCAAAGCCAGGGACACGAATCCCCTGAATTATGAAAGACGAGAAGGCCATGAAAGAAGGCATCCATCCCAACTATCAAGACACGACAGTGACCTGTGGTTGTGGCAATACGTTTGAGACTCGCAGTGTCCGTCCGGAGCTGAAAGTTGACATTTGCAACGAATGTCATCCTTTCTACACCGGCAAGTTGAAATTTGTGGACACCGCTGGTCGAATCGACAAGTTCCAGAAGAAGTTTGCTGCAGGTACCTACGGCAGCTTGGATAAGAAGAAAAAGAAGAAGTAGCTGCTTCTGTTGACGTTCGAACGAGACAGCCGCACGGTCCGACTGGGCCGGTGCGGCTGTTTTTGTAGTCTCACTCCTTTTTATTTTCTCCGTTCCTTTACCGTTCATCGAACTGCGTCATGAGTGGATCAATACGCGACACCCTGGAAGAGAAACTCTCTCGCTTCCAACAACTTGAAACAGACATGGCGGATCCCGCCGTGCAAGCTGACGGCACTCGCATGAGTGCGACGGCCCGCGAGCATGGTGGGCTGGCCAAGGTCGCTAACAAGTACCGTGACTTCAAGCGGTTGTCCGACGAGATCGCAGGCTGCAAGGAGATGGCCGAGGCAGCGGAGGACTCGGAAGAGAAAGAGATGGCCGAGGCGGAGATGGATAGTCTGCGTGGCCAACGGGAATCCATCTGGGAAGAGTTGCTGGCGCTGACGGTCGGCGGTGAAGACAGCCACCGCACACGTTGCGTGATGGAGATTCGCGCGGGGACCGGTGGTGATGAAGCTGCTTTGTTCGCTCGCGACCTGTTCGAGATGTATCGTCGTTATGCTGAGCAACGTGGTTGGAAGACCGAGGTCATGGACGGTAGCCCAACCGAGATGGGTGGCTTCAAAGAAGTCACCCTGACGTTGGAAGGCGAAAGCGTGTTTCGCGATTTGGCTTACGAGTCCGGTGGCCATCGCGTTCAGCGTGTCCCCGAAACAGAGACGCAGGGCAGGGTGCATACATCTGCTGCGACGGTCGCAGTGATGCCGGAACCGGAAGACATCGAAGTCGATCTTAAATCAGACGATTACCGGGTCGACAAGTTTGGCGCCTCAGGACCAGGTGGACAGCACGTCAACAAAACGGAGTCAGCGATTCGCTTGACTCATCACGAAACAGGCATCGTGGTTCAGTGCCAGGACGAAAAGAGCCAGCATAAGAACTTGGCAAAAGCTCTTCGCGTTCTGAAGGCGCGAATCTATGAGAAGAAGCGAGAGGAAGAAGCTGCCAAGCAATCCGAGCAGCGAAAGGGGTTGATCGGTTCAGGTGACCGAAGTCAGCGGATTCGAACGTATAACTTTCCGCAGAACCGATTGACCGACCATCGTATCAATCTGACGCTCTATAAACTGGACCAGATCATTGCCGGTGACTTAACTGCCGTGACCGAAGCGATGATCGAATACGATCGCGATCAGCTTCGCGGCGACATGATCGATTGAAATGGAATTCCTAGTGGATAAGACAAATGTCTGAGGGCGCAGAGAACGCGGGTAGTAAGAAATCAAGTGACGATCCTTGGACCGTGCTGAGGTTGTTGGAATGGACAACTGACTTCTTCAAGTCACGCGGTAGCGAGTCAGCGCGATTGGACGCTGAGGTCTTGTTGGCTCACGCTCGGGATTGCGAGCGGATCGAACTGTACACTGCCTTTGGCGAGGTGCCAGACGAAGAACAGCGAGTCGCCTTTCGGGAGATGGTCCGCCGACGTGGCGAGGGCACACCGGTAGCCCAGTTGGTTGGCTACCGCGAATTCTACTCCATGAAGTTTCGTGTCGACGAAAACGTGTTGATCCCGCGACCTGAAACAGAGCACTTGGTGATCGAGGCGCTTGATCGTGTCAAAGCGATGAAAGTTGATCATCCACTTCAAGTCGCTGACATCGGTACCGGCAGTGGTGCGATTGCAATTTCGATCGCCAAGCATGCCAAGTCAGTGGAGGTGACTGCTGTCGATCGTAGCCCAGCGGCGCTGAAGATTGCCATTTGGAATGCGGACAAGCTGAAAGCCGGTTCAGCGCTACGCTTCATCGAGAGTGACTTGTTGCAAGGAGTCGACGAGCCGCAGAAGTTCGACATCATTTGCAGCAATCCACCCTACGTGAGTGAACTTGAGTTTGCCGAACTGTCCGCCACCGTGCGTGACTACGAACCGAAGGAAGCGTTGGTGTCCGGGGCCGAAGGCACGGAAGTTATCGAGCGACTTTTGAACGAGTGTCCTGACCGTCTGCAGCCAGGCGGTCGACTGATCATCGAGCTAAGCCCGATGATCGCCGACGCCTGTGAGTCGCTCGTTCTCGCTTCCGATGCGTTCACTGATCTGAAGTTCATCAAAGACTTAGAAGGTCACCGACGAATTCTGTCTGTCCAACGCAACTAGCGGGAACTACTTCTGAGCAAGTTGCTCGATTGCCTTGTCGATCCACTGGAATGGCTTGGAGTAGTGGTCTGGGTCTGCGCCGTAGGTCACCATTGTCTTGCGGACTTTTTCGAGCAACTCTTTCGCAGCTGGTTTGTCTTTCGACGTCGTTGCGAATAGCTTCAACGCTTTTGGCCAAACGGACTTCGCATCGCCAAGTGCGAACGACTGGAGCCAATACCCGTTCCAAAAGACTGTTTGGATTCGGTGAGATCCCGCGATAGGACTCTCGTTGGACATGCTCACCAGGAGCTGGTGCACTTCACGGTGGAATGCATCGGCGTGCGCGAGGTGGATTGTCTCAAGGATCTCATCCGAGCGATTTGATTGGCGTCGATAAGCCTTGTGAAGCAGCACCGCGACCGCCCATTCCCAATCCATTTCGAGTTTGCCTTTTGAATGTAGCTCGCATGCGGCAGCCAGAATTCCTTCCGTTGCAACCCAATCGTAAGGGTTGCCCCCAAACCCATGAGTGGGGTGCTCGCGTTCTTTAATGGAATCTCGTGCGGCTTGTTTGATGAAGTCTCGAAGCCAAAGTTGGTCAACTGAGCGACCTTGTCTCACGAGGATATCGATCGCGATTTTTCGTGATTCTTTGGCGACGAAGGACTTCGTCATCGGAGTTTCGCTGGATGCCTCGA
>JBGCGI010000053.1:0-5002 GCA_045110715.1 Rubripirellula sp. | reverse complement strand
ACGGGTGACCGACGGATCACTTGGGCAACGGTAGGTTGGGATCTCAGTCGCCCAAGGCACGTAAATGTTTCGCCACGCTCCAGGTCCCATCGCTGGCCACCTGCCATTGTTAAGGTTGCCTGGCAGCGTTGCACCTTGAGTGACGTCTTGGCTTGGATTGACGACTTGCTCCCAAATGCCTTGCTGCTCGATGAATGGGGTCAAGCTAACCAACCAGCTCAAATAGCGACGGTTGGAGTTGTTGGTGACGTTGCCAACAAGAGCACGGTCGGTGCCAGTCATGTTGGTAGGCAGTTGCTTGAAAGCACTGTGGTAGTTGTGAACTCCAAGACCGAGTTGCTTGAAGTTGTTACTGCAAGACATGCGGCGGGCAGCTTCACGTGCTGCCTGAACTGCTGGTAGTAGCAGTCCGACGAGGATGCCGCTGATGGCGATAACCACCAACAGCTCTACCAAGGTAAAACCCTGGCGACGAACATTGAACTTCTGCATTACGAAACTCCGTTGAACAAAATTAATAGAGGGCAAACGTCCCTTACCGGCCAGTAAGGTGACGGCCAGTATATAGGGGGGGGACCTGGCGCGTCCACCGAAAACAAGAGGAATGGCTCTATGGAGGGGTGGTCTATCGGCTAAAGCCGATTCCCTTCAGACTATGCTTAAAATCAACGTCTGATGCAGAATCTATCGCACGCTTCCCTCTTTTCACGTCCAGAAATGTGACAGCTCGGAAAATTTTTTTCGTCATCGTTTGCCTCGCTGGGGTCGGTGTCCTGCTGCTTTTCACCCAGCAGCCCGATTCGATGGTCGAGCCAGCCGTTGAAACCAGGGGGACGGAAACGAACGCTATCGAGGCGACTGTCGCGGTCTCCAAAGCGAGGCCGATTGTTGCCGACGCGAACGGGTATTTGGGGTCAGCTGCTTGCAAGGACTGCCATGCGGATCAGTTTCAGTCTTGGCATCGCTCCTACCACCGCACGATGACTCAGGTCATTTCGGAGCAGACTGCGCCCGATGCGATTCGCAACACCACTGTGGATGTGGATGGACAGGTCTACCGTTTTCGGCAGCGCGGCGAAAAGTTCTTTGTGCAGTTGAACGATCCAACTGTTGGCGGTAGTCCGCGCGAAAGAGAGTTGGTGATGATGACCGGTTCTCATCACATGCACGTGCTGTGGTATGAGTCCGACTTCGAACGAACTCCTGCGCAGCTTCCGATCTTGTTCCTAAAAGATCAGCAGCGTTGGATTCCGCGACGATCCGCTTTCTTGCAACCGCCCGACATCCCGGTGAGTGTTGAGCTGGGGCGTTGGAATCAAGTCTGTTCCAAGTGCCATTCAACCAACCCGCGAATGCGACTGCAGCCAGAATCACATGTGTGGGACACACACGTCGCCGAATTCGGCATCGCCTGCGAGGCCTGTCACGGTCCAGGTGAAACGCACGTTGCCTTTTACGAGACCAATGCGACGACAAGTGAGCAGAGTCTTGTTGGACGTGATCAAGTCGTGAACCCAGTGAGCCTGCCGCATGACGCCAAGTCACATGTGTGTGGTCAGTGCCACGGTGTGGGGCTGCTGAATTTTGACGAGATGAGCGAGGAAGACTATTTAGCGAATGGGTCGCCTTTCCGTCCTGGAGCCACAATCGAGGAAACGCCGTTTTGCAGTATCGTGCAAGCGAGTCCTGAGCATTGGCAGACGGACACGTTCAAGCGGTTTGCGAAAATGCCAAATCACTTGGCTGGCCACTTTTGGCCCGACGGTGAAGTTCGAGTTTCTGGTCGCGAGTACAACGGGTTGCTTGAGTCAAAGTGTTTTCAGGAAGGCGATATGAGTTGCCTTTCCTGTCACACGATGCACGAGCAGGATCTCGAGCGACAAGCGGAATGGCGCAACGATCAGCTGAAGACTGCGATGAATGGCGACCAGGCGTGTTTGCAATGCCATGCGGAATATGAACAGTTAGGGGCCAGTCACACGCACCATCCGGTTGGTTCAACCGGCAGTCAATGCATGAATTGCCACATGCCTCACACCGTTTTTGGGCTGCTCAAAACGATTCGGTCGCATCGAGTCAGCAGCCCTTCGGTGGAATCCACGGTCAAAACCAGTCGGCCCAACGCTTGCAATCTGTGCCACTTGGACAAGACACTGAAGTGGTCTTCGGGCCATTTGACGACGTGGTACGGGCAAAAAGAAGTCAAGCTGACCAAGGACGAGCAGACCATTGCCGCCTCGGTATTGCAGTTGCTCAAGGGAGATGCCGGTCAACGTGCGATCCAAGTGTCAGCCCTAGGTTCAGCAGAGGCGCGGGAAGCATCGGGCGCCGAATGGATCGCTCCGTTTCTACTCTTGGGAATGAATGATTCCTACGAAGCGATTCGATTGATCGCAGAACGATCGCTGCGATCGCTCGAGGGATGGAGTGATATCGAGTACGAGTTTCTCGATTCAGCGCAGGATCGCGCGCGGGTCACCGTTGAGAAAGCGAAGCAATTCCAAATGCCTGAGCTAGCGGGCCGAACCGAATTGTTGATGGATCAAGAAGGTGGCCTCGATATGCCGCGTGTTGAAGATCTGATCAAGCGACAAAACCAGCGTCCCGTTGAGTTGTTGGAGTGAACGTGCTGGTTCAGATGGGCTGATTCGCCCAGCTACTTCTTGGTCGCGGGCTGCTTCGAATCGGCAGCTTGATCCACCTTCTTTTTGACAAACTTCATTGCAGCGCTGTTCATGCAGTAACGTTTTTCGGTCGGAGGCGGACCGTCATCAAAAACATGACCCAGGTGAGCTTTGCAACGCTCGCAGTGGACTTCCACGCGTTTGTAGAACAACCGAAAGTCGGAGCGATAGCCAACGTTCGACTTCTTGATCGGTGCGTAGAAACTTGGCCAGCCCGTGCCCGATTTGTATTTGGTCTCGCTACTGAACAGTTCGCGATCGCAGACCACGCACTTGTAAGTTCCTTCTTTTTTGTTGTTCCAGTAGAGGTTTCGAAACGCTGTTTCGGTGGCTTCGTTCTGCGTCACGTCGTATTGAATCGGAGTTAGCTTTTTACGAAGTTCGCGTTTCGTGATCGGCACGTAAGTTTCGTCACTGGCGGTCTCCGGCGGAGACTGCCGCTCGGTAGGTTCGTCGGCCTGAACCGCATTGGATGAAGAATGGAAAGTAACGGAGACCAAGGCAATCAGGATGAGGTGGATGCGATGCATTTTGCTGTACTCCTTCGAACGTGTGTGTCCATCAAGTATGGTTATTCAGGATATTCGTTGGCAAGACTTTTTGGCGGCTGTAGGCCACTTTCACAGGGACGTACCGGCGGAGGGTGCATCTTGCCTCGTTCGTAATGGTTTTCGGGGCCGCTTTCCCGTCTTCTTGGAATTTTATGACAGCTGTCCGACTCCATGGAATTGCCCAGACATTCGCGGGGAAACCCGTGCTTTGTGGGCTCGAGCTGGATATCGGTGCCAATGAATACATGGTTTTGTTGGGGGCAAGCGGATGTGGAAAGACAACCACGTTGCGGATCATTGCCGGACTGCAAAGACCGGATGCCGGTGACGTGTTTTTCAACGATCAAAAGGTCACTGCGGTCGCCCCGCGGCACCGCGATGTGGCGATGGTGTTCCAGCAAGATGGTCTGTATCCGCATTTGACAGTGCGGCAGTCGATTCAGTTTGCGCTCAAGGGCAAATACAGCCGCGATGAAATCGCCGCGCGTTCCAACGAGGCGATCGAACTCGCTGGAATCGCAGAGATCCTCGATCGGTTCCCGGACCGTTTGAGCGGAGGAGAGTTGCGCCGCGCTTCGATTGCCAAAGCCATCGCGCGGCGCTGTTCCGTTCGTTTGCTGGACGAGCCACTGTCTGCTCTGGATGTTCCCGTTCGACATTTGCTTCAAGAGGACATCTTGCACTGGCATCAGGCGGTACCGGGGACCACGGTCCACGTCACCCATGACGGTCAAGAAGCCATGCGGATGGCGGACAAGATCGCGGTGATGCACGCTGGGGCGATCATTCAGTGTGGCACGCCCAAGCAGGTTTATGAGCAACCGCAGTCCATTCGTGTAGCCACCGCGATTGGTTCTCCGCCGATCAACTTGATGTCAGGCGCGGTTGACAATGGACAGGTGCAGCTGGCAAGTGACGTCAGCTTCGTTGGCCTGAAGCTGCCGGACGACGCACCGGCGAAAGTGACCGTTGGAGTGCGGCCTGGATCCTTCCAGTTGTCTCGCCCGACTGGGGAGCCCGGCATGCATCTGAGCGTGGTGCCAGATCGAACCACCGCGATCGGCCGCGAGACTCAGCTGCAGTTTGCAGTTGGCGCTGGCCGATGCTTGGCGATCATTCCTGAGCACGTCCCGTCAACGAATTCATCGGTTCGTCTGTTCGTGCCTTTGGACCAACTGCATGTGTTTGATCCACAGACCGAGACGCGGATCTCATTGACCCAGTGACTCTGGCCTTGGGTCGGAACCAAGGCAGCCCCAGTTCTCGAAGTCGTCCAGCGAAACGTTGCTGCCGCAAATGATGGACGCAATTCGCTGGCCTTGAAACGCTGGCTTGTTCTCTAGTACTGCGGCGATGCCGAGAGCTGCCGATGGTTCGGTTACCAAGCCAGCGTGGCGATAGAGCAATCGCATGCCTTCGATGATGCTTGCCTCTTGAACCAGATACGCCACGTCAGCGACTTCCAGCAGATCCTGTAAGACCTCGGGGATCGGATGCCTCCCTGCGACTCCATCGGCAATCGTGTCGATGGTTTCCGTTTGAATCACTTGCTTTGCTCTCCACGACAGGGTCATCGCGGGAGCTCCTGTTGGTTGAATGCAGATCACTTTCGTATTGGATTGAATATCTCGATTTTTAGAGTCACCGAGCAGCCCAGGACGTCGCCTAGAGACTCACACTCGTATTCAGGAGTGTTGCGAAAGACAGGGGCTATCTGACTGGCTGCGGCCTGGATTCTGGAGATGTCAAGTCGCACAAGCGTTGCAC
>JBGCGI010000052.1:0-94440 GCA_045110715.1 Rubripirellula sp. | reverse complement strand
ATTCGCATCGGAGATCCCGTCAGCTACGTCAAAGCGGTCAAAGCTGTCCAAGAAACCGATGGTATCGTCGAGCAAGCGAGCGAAGACGAGCTTGCCGCAGCAGCCGCACACGCCGACCTGACGGGCATGTTCACGTGCCCTCACACAGGCGTCGCCTTGGCAGTGCTGACCAAGCTGATCAAGAGGGGCGTCATCAAGTCATCGGACAAGACCGTGGTGATCAGCACGGCTCACGGACTGAAGTTCACCGACTTCAAAGTTGGCTATCACGAATCCGCGCTGGAAGGCGTGAACAGCGAGTATGCTAATCCCGCGACGAGTTTGCCTGCCGATGCGTCAGCGGTCAAAGACGAGATTGCGAAGCGTTTGGGACTCTAGATCCTGAGTTCGGATCCGATAGATTTTGATGCATTCTGCTCGAAAAGTACCCTGCCCTACCCTGCTCGGCTTGGCACCTGCTCGTTAAATTCACTGCATGAGCAATCGAATTGAACTCGCCGTGCATGGCGCCGCAGGACGTATGGGGCAACGTGTAATCGCACTTGCCTCCGCTGACCCCGAAATCGAGATCACAGCCGCGATCGATCACGCCGAGTGCGCGTTGATCGGCCAAGATGCAGGCGTTATCTCTAGCGTTGGCGCTTTGGATGTGCCGCTGGCTTCACAGTGGCCCAGTTCTGCAAACGCTGTGATCGATTTTTCGCTTCCGGCTGCAGTCGACGCATGCATCGCACATAGCCTTGCTGCCAAGATCCCATTGGTCATGGCAACGACGGGGTTGAACGATCCGCAGAAGAAGGCTCTGGCCGAAGCTGCCAAGTCGATTCCAATTGTCTGGGCGCCTAGCATGTCCACGGCAGTCAATCTGACCATGAAAGTGGTTCAGCAGATCACCGAGACATTGAAGGATGTGGCCGGTGGTGTGGATATTGAAATTCTCGAAAGACACCATCGTTTCAAGGCGGATGCACCGAGCGGAACCGCATTGCGTTTTGGTGAACTGATTGCCGAGAAGTTGGATGGCGATGTCCAGCACGTGCATGGTCGCGAAGGAGAGACCGGACAACGCACGCGGAATGAGATCGGGTACCACGCAATTCGTATCGGAGACAATCCTGGCGAGCACACGATCGCATTCGGGATGCTGGGGGAACGAATCGAAGTCAATGTCGCTGCCAGCAACCGGGACTGTTACGCGTCCGGTGCAATTGCGGCGGCGAAATGGTTGCAGGGTAAGCCCAACGGTTTGTACAGCATGTTTGACGTGCTTGGGTTGTCGTAGTACGAGTCCTCTCTTTTGCTTTGGATCACATGGCCAAGTGCGACGAAGGATACCTTTGCGAAGTCTGTGGCAACGACGTGTCGTCGATTGTCGAAAGCGATCTCTACCTGCGCTATGTCATCGGTGAATTGGACCCAGAGGTTCTGCACACCAGTGCCGAACGCCATATTCGCTGCAATCCTGTCTTGGCTCAATTCATCGAGCATGAGGGCTTCGAGGTGATGGAGGTCGAAGGCGATTTCTCACGTCACCAGCTGGATGAAGCTTACGTTCTTCAGCGAGCAAGTTTGGTGTCACGTGGTTACGCGCGATTGCAAGAAATCGCTGCGACCGAAGGAGATCGTGATGTAACGATGTATCCGCTGCCCGAAGCGATCGCCAAGTATCGATCTTGAGCATGGTGCCGTGGTGTTGGCTATGCTGGAGCTTGAAGATTCAGGTGCTCAGAGGCGGACATGTTCGGACTCATCAGCAAGCAAGCTCGGCAAGCCTTTCGTTCCAGTCCAACTTTTGCAGTTGCCTGCACGCTAGTGATTGTCCTCTCTTTGAAGACTTTCTTTGGCATCCTCTATGAGTACCAATGGTATTTTCCACCCGACTATGACCACAGCGCGTTCTTGAGTGGTCGGCGGCGAACTTTCGTCGGGATCTATCAGCCTGCGTTTTACGTGCACATCATCAGTGGCCCGATCACGATGCTCTTGGGCACGTACTCCTTGTTGACTGGCGGAGTGAAGAAATCACGCAAGTTGCATGGTTGGGTGGGTCGCGCAAACGTGTTCTTGGTCTTGGCGTTGGTCGTGCCCAGCGGCTTCCTCATGACTCTTCAAGCCTACGGTGGGCCATCCGCCATGTTAGGTTTCGCAGCCCTGACTTCGGCAACCGGTATCAGTGCAGTGATGGCGACACTGCACGCGCGACGCCGTCGTTTCAGACTGCACCGCGTATGGGCGATTCGTCTCTACATTCTCTTGATCTCCCCGCTTGTCCTACGGATTTTTGCCGGGGTCATGATCGTGACTGGATTGGAATCCGTCTGGACTTACCGAATCAATGCCTGGGGCAGTTGGCTGGCTCCTTTGGCGATTTACGAAGCAATCGATTGGCGAGCTGAATTTGCCTCTTCAGTGGATTAAGCGCAAACTAGAGGTCCTCTATTCAGGGCAGCATTTCATGCAAATCTCATCTTCTCGCTTGTCTGGTCGTTGTTTGTTGATCCTTGCGATCATCGTTGCAGGTTGTGAATCTGAAAACGTGACGGTGATTGATACATCAAACGCGGAGTTCTCGTCTGCTGAGGATTATGCGAGCTATGACCAGGAAATGGCCGAGCTCTCTACGGGGCAAGAACCTTGACATGACGTTCTAGCGGAACTCAATCTACTAATCCAACGGCAGAAAGAACGATGCGACATTTACCAAAACACCGAGCTCTGGCTTTTACCTTGGTCGAACTCTTGGTGGTCATCGCAATCATCGGTGTGTTGTTAGGGTTGTTGTTGCCAGCGACGCGAAGTTCTAGGGAAGCGGCACGGCGCATGAGCTGTTCCAACAACTTCAAGCAAATTGGCCTAGCGATTCACAACTACCATTCCGCGCACAGCCAACTGCCAATGCAGATGGGAGGAACTTACGCGGTCGATTCGAATGCGGGTGGGACTTCCGAACCCGGCAACAATCGTTTCCGATTGAGCTGGCTGGTGGGGCTAACGCCTTTCATTGAACAGCAAAGACTCTGGGAGCAGATTCAAAGTGCAGAGCAGTACGCTTCGATGGGGCCGGCACCATGGACGCGTGACTTCAGGCCTTGGCAAACTGACATTCCAACTCTGCGCTGTCCGTCCGATCCCGGAGTCGGCTTGCCCGGACATGGACGGACCAACTACGCCGCCTGTTTGGGTGATGCGACGCACTGGATGAATACGGGAGCGACTCGTTGGAATGATGATGCGCAGCAGTGGTCGAATGATCGTACAACTCAAGTGGAGGTGTCGGGGCGTGGCATGTTCGTGCCGCGTGCGGTCATGCGATTCAAAGACGTGACTGATGGGTTGGCGAATACGATTCTTGCCGGCGAGATTTGCACGGATCTAGAGGATGGTGACAAACGAACCGCCGGATCGTTGTCGAATTCGTGGACGAAGATCCATGATCAACCCAAGCTGTGTCGCGACCAAGTGGATCCAGATCGACCACAATTCTGGGCGGAATATGAAAAGGCTGCTGGACGGGGCAACCAGCGACGTGGGCTGCGCTGGGCAGATGGAGCGGGGCTGTACTCGAGTTTCAATACGATTCTACCGCCCAACCAAGAAGTCTGTGTTGCCGGTGGCGATTCAGGTATCGGAATGCTGTCAGCCTCCAGTCGACATCAGGGTGGAACTCACGTTCTGATGGGGGACGGGGCCGTCATCTTCATGACGGATTCTGTCGAGTGTGGTGACCTAGATTGCGGCACTGTCATCCGCGAGGGCGTTGGAGCCCGCTTGCCCGGTTCGATCAGCCCCTACGGACTTTGGGGGGCGCTCGGAACCCGATCTTCAAGAGACGAGGTGGAAGAGACGCTCAATCATTAGCTTCTTCTGGAAGCGGGAGCACGAAAAGAACGCACGTTTTTCGCTGGGAAGGGCTCGTTTCAGGAAGGCATTGATGCATCGGGCTTGACTCGTTTTCTGCTAAGATTCCGCCACTTGATCCCTCCGCAGCATGAAATGAGTCAGACGTGCAGAGCAATCTCCTTAAACCCGGATTCGTCAGCCTGGTCGCGACGCAGTTCTTCGGCGCGATGAACGACAACCTGCTCAAGGGGATCCTCACCTTCATGGTGATCGATGGTGCCTGGGCGGGCCAACTGGGAGCTGGTGGCCAGGGAATCGTTGGCGTGTGCTTCACGATTCCCTTCATCATTCTTTCGGGCTACGCCGGACAGCTTGCTGATCGGCACTCGAAACGCAATGTGACGTTGTGGGTCAAGATCGCTGAAATTCCGATCGCGATCGTCGCTGGCATTGGCTTTTTCACGGGCAACCTTTGGATCACGCTGACGGCTTTGGTTGGGCTGACGTGCCAAAGTTCGTTCTTTGGTCCAGCAAAGTACGGAATGATTCCGGAACTGGTGGACGATTCAGATCTCAGCCGCGCCAACGGTACGATCAACATGATGACGAACGTGGCAGTGATCGTGGGGACGCTCGGCGCGGGGTTTGTTAGCGACCGCTATGCGCCGTTGCCTGACGAGAATGTTGCCGTTGCTGCTGCTGTGCCGCAGTTGTGGATGCCGGCTGCGGTACTGCTGTTTGTTGCAATCGCTGGCTTAGCTGCCGCCGCAATGATGCCGCAACTTCAACCCGGCGATCGTAAGCTCAAGTACAACCTAAATCCGCTCTCGACTTACATTGAAACCATTCGTGAGATGTCCAAGACACGATTGTTGATGGTGATGATGGCTTGGGGGTATTTCTATCTGCTGGCAGGTATTGCGCTGTTCATCGTTCCCGAGTATACGATTGTGCTGGGGATCAACCGGGCCGAAGCGAGTGTGTTGATGGGCGTGTTGGGAGTCGCGATTGGGGTCGGATGCGCCGCCGCAGGAATGATTTCGGGGCACCATATTGAACCGAGGCTGATTCCGATCGGTGCTCTTGGTTTGATCGTCTTCTTTGCATTGCTTGCTGTCGTGCCACCGTCGCTTCCCGACATGCGGCCTCTGCTGCGAGTCGCCTTCAGCAATGTTTCGTTCTTTATCTTTGGTGCGGGGTTCTTTGCTGGTTTCTACATCATTCCGTTGCAAGCGCTTCTGCAAAAACTTTCGCCTGACGACGAGCGAGGCCGATTCTTGGGGACGGCCAACGCCGTTTCCTTCACCTTCCTGACCATTGCCGCCTTGTTCTACTGGGCGGTAAGGCCAGCCTTCGGCGATCAGCCACAGCACATTTTTGCGCTCAGTAGCGTGCTGATGGCCCTCGGAGCTGCCTTCTTTTTATGGAAACTTCGTGGAACTGGCATCCTGATCGGCAGCCAGTCCGAAGGTGACGAAGAAGCAACGGACATTCCGGAAGAATCACCGGACGCGGTTTGAAACGCCGGCGCTGCGACTTTCCTAGGTGAGAGTGTGCGTCGGTGGAAGACGACGCTTGACGCTAGGCACTCAACACCTCCAGCAAGTTGTTGGCAACGTGCTGGGAGCCGCGCGGAATTTGTCGTTTGGTCAACTGCAATGAAGTCGATCCGCAGACGTTCTATTCGCCGGTTGGCAGTTGAACGACTTCCTTCTCTTTGGCCATCTCGCGAATTTCTTGCGTGATTTTCATCGAGCAGTACTTGGGGCCGCACATGCTGCAGAAATGGGCGCTCTTGAACGTGTCCTGCGGCAGCGTCTCGTCGTGATAGCGTTGAGCCGTTTCGGGGTCGAGCGACAGGCGAAACTGTTCTTTCCAGTCGAACTCGAATCGAGCCTTGGACAAAGCATCGTCGCGATCCTGTGCTCCCTTGCGACCGCGAGCCACATCGGCTGCGTGAGCAGCGATCTTGTACGCGATCACGCCTTGCTTGACGTCTTCTTCGTTTGGCAAGCCGAGGTGCTCTTTGGGAGTCACGTAGCACAGCATCGCTGCTCCATGCCAACCAGCCATCGCGGCACCAATGCCACTGGTGATGTGGTCGTAGCCTGGGGCGATGTCGGTGACCAAGGGGCCGAGCACGTAAAAAGGAGCACCGTTGCAAAGCTCGATTTGCTTCTCGATGTTCATTTGAATCTGGTGCATCGGGATGTGCCCCGGTCCTTCGACCATCACCTGGGTGCCGTTTTCTTGACCACGTTTGGTCAATTCACCGAGTACTTCGAGTTCCGCAAACTGTGCGTCGTCCGATGCGTCAGCAATGCTTCCTGGTCGAAGGCCATCGCCGAGTGACCAAGTGACATCGTACTGTCGCATGATGTCGCACAAGTCATCGAATGCTTCGTACAGCGGGTTCTGCTTGTTGTGAGACATCATCCATTTTGCGATCAACGAACCACCGCGACTGACAATGCCGGTCACGCGATTGGCGGTGAGATGCAAGTGCTCCAGCATCACGCCGCAATGAACCGTCATGTAATCAACGCCTTGTTTGGCTTGGTGTTCCACCATGTCCAAGAAGTGTTGAGCGTTCATGTCTTCGATGTTGCCACCAAGCTCTTCTAGCATCTGGTAGATCGGCACGGTTCCGATCGGCACTGGGCTGGCGTCAATGATCTTTCGACGAATGTTGTCGATGTCTTTGCCAGTCGACAAATCCATCACGGTATCCGAACCGAAGTGGACAGCCGTGTGCAGCTTGTCCAATTCCTCGCCAACGTTGCTTGTTACAGCGCTGTTTCCGATGTTGGCGTTGATTTTGCATTTGGCTGCCATGCCAATGCACATGGGTTCCAGAGCACCCGCAGCGTGGACCGTGTTCGCAGGAATGACCATTCGTCCGGCGGCAACTTCGTCACGGATCGTCTCGACCGGCAGGCCTTCGCGATTCGCACAGAATTCCATCTCGGGTGTCACTTCGCCAGCGCGGGCGGCCAAAATCTGCGTAGTCGTCATACTTTTCATGCTCCGATGGGACCTGCCTGATCGGGCCGGCTTTTCCCCAGGTAAATTCAATTTGGACAGTCATTTATACGCCCCGGGGCCCACGTAGAGTAGGTGGTAGGCACCATCTCATTGCACAAAGAACGGTCCAGAGTCTGATTCGCGAACGGTTTGGACCATGTCAGGCGGCGAGTCGCACGATTTTACGTCTTTGCGTCGTCGATAGCTGGAGCAAGTCTAAAGCGTTTTTAGGTACTCCAGCACAGCGAGTTTCTCTTCGCTGCTGAGCTGATCGGGAAACTCGTGCCCCGCATTGCTCTTCCCGAAACGCCGAGTGTCAAAATAGCTGCGGCGAATCGCGACATCCGTTTCGGTGTACGAAATCTTTTCAACGGCTTCAATTTGAAAGCCAACACGTTCCGCGTCAATTTCTTCACCAACACGCCGCCAGACTTGCGGCCGTTGTTTTGGATTCAAAACGTGCCACAGTGTCGGCACGCTGCCGTTGTGAAAGTAGGGTGGGCTGGCCCAAACGCCATCCAGCGGTGGCGCGACATAGCCGTCGGGGTCGACCACGGTTTCCTGCTCTTCCGGTTCGCCACCATGCGCGAACCAACTCCGCGCGTACTTGCTGCGGCCAGCGACAGAAAGCGCCGCCAGCCGAACGGGGTCGGTCCCAATTTCCTCCAGTGGAACGCGGCGATTCGGATACGTCGTAGCAAGGTTCGTGAGCGCGTCGTCCTTTTGTTTGTAGGTGCCGTGACATTCTGCACACGACTCGTTGAACACTCCCCTGCCCTGCTCCGCCAAAATTTGGTCGATCGGACCGACATACTTCGGTGGACGTAACGAGGACAGATAGGCAAAGACATCACGGAAGTCATCTTCGTGATCTCGGAAAAATTCAGGCCCGTTTTCCGGAATCAACATGAACTGCATCAAACCACGGTGCCCCTTCTGAGCAAATCCATCGATATAGATGAACGGTCGCTTGTGAAAATGCCACCACGGTGGCGCATCCATGTCGTGGTGGACGTGCTTCATCGGTGGCGCGTTGATCAGGTTCAATTGTTCGTCACGTTGGCTCATCAAGCCGACCCCAAACACAACAGCGTTGGTCGTGCCGTTTGTCGTGCCCAACGGGATCACCATCGCACCGACGTCCATTCGCGAGAGCGGCTTGCCGAGCCGAAACTTGGTGGCGCGGATCTCTTCGGTCATGGTCTGCAAGGCAAATCGATTGTTCGGTGCACCGGGGGTGACGGTCCCATAAACACTCCCACCGTGACACGAGAAACAATTCATCGTCCACTTGCCGTCTTCGCCAACAACATACTGCAGAGGCTTGCCCGAAGCGTCACTTGGCCTCGTTGTTAGACCGTAGCGTTGAAAGGCCATGATCCGTCGCTGATCCACCGAGGAGTCTTCGGCTTTCTCGCGAAGTGCTGTTGGCCAGCTTCGCCAAACTTGATCAAAAACTTCTTGCCTGAAGTCACTCGAAAGAACCGGCGTCTCCGTCAGCAAACGATAGCCACGCTGGGCTGCTTCGTCGGCGCGTACATCGAACCCGAGAAGTGCGATCAATGCGATGAAAGCGACGCGTGAGGACAAGCAGGGTCTCATGAGAGGATGATTCAGGGCCTCGAACAGGAATTGAGGACCAGCGAAAAGGCCGGAAACTGTGCTCATGATAGACCGCGATCAAGGTCGGACAGTAACTGATCCTGCGGGCTCACTTTCCAAAATCGTTGGGATTTCAACAACGGAAAGACTACCAAAGGCGTGGATGCGCGACGCGTCTTCCTGGCATACCTTGATTTGGCGAAGTGATTGAAGATTGATCTTGTTTGCCGTCCGTCTTGTCAGAATCACAAATTTGTCTGGGATGCCAGTTTGATGCCGCTTGGCTAAATCATCGTAAGCCATGAGTGCTCCAAAGCCCGAATGTGTCGCACGAAAAACCTGGCGAGTCTGGGGGCGATCAGGAGCGATCTCGTAGGGTCCGGAAGTTGGAAAGAGCAGGAATTCCATTTGCAGTGGTGTCGTTTCCGGATCGCCATCGTGACGAGCTAACCAATGTTGAACTTCGATCAAGCCGCTGTCCAAGAATAGATGGTCATCGTCGTTTGTCTTGGATTGAATCCAGTTCAGGGCTCCGCGCCAATCTTCTCCCCGCACTGCCAAAGCAACTGGGTAGCGATGGAGTCGTTGAAGCGTTCCCTGCTGGTACGTCAGCGAGGTCACGAGTCCCGCCGCAGTCAAGATTCCAGCGATCAATGATGCTGGTCGTTCTTGGAACAGACGCTGGGTCGCCCCGGTCGCTCCTCCGATAATGCAGGCGAACATCGGAAGCACTGCAATGAAGTAACGCCGATGCCAGACAGGCACCCATTCGAAGTGGGAGACCGTCCAGTAAAGAGCAGTCACACCGATCGCAAGCAGGCTTAGCAGCAGCGTCGCTCCCGCAGTCTCAGGTATCGTTTCGTCTCGAAATCGGCCAACGGCAGCAACAATGATCGTAACGCTGGTCGGGACGATCAGTAGCCAAGTCCAGTCCCAGGCGAGCCAAATATCGCTGACTTGATGCGCTGTCGCGAACGAAGACCAATGGAAGCGTTGTTCCCAGGTGTCGCTGACCGTGATCCTCCACAACGCAAATCCAACGACTGCTGTCGCGATGACCAGCAGACCATCTACCCAACTGATTTTCCAGAACTGTCTGCGGTTGGCGATCGTTCCAACGGTCAGCAAGGCAAGCACTAGGAACGCGAGTACGCCCGCCGCTGTCGGCTGGCAAAGCGTGGCAAGCAGAATCGAAATGACGAACAACGCTAAAGTCGAATGCGATTGGTGACGCGGGACTTGGAGTAAACGGAGAAAAGAGACGGTGGCGAGTGAAGAGAACAGAATCACGAACGCATAGGGACGAAGTTCCGTTCCGAAGAATAGTGAGTTACTCTCGAATGCCAATGTCAATCCACTCGCGACTCCTGCAACGATGCTTCGTGACCAACGCGTGATGCCGATGGTCAGCACACTGCAAGCAACAGCAACTGCCAAGACACTACTCAGTCGCAGTCCGACTTCAGCATTTCCGACGATCTGTTTCCAAAGCCAAAGTCCATGGAAATAGACTGGCGACTGGTGTCCCGTGGTCGCTCGAGGAGCGATGTCCGCTAGGTTCCCCCACACGCACCATGCCGAGTGCAGTTCGTCGATCCAGAAACTCTCATAGCAAGACGGAACGCGAAGGAAGACCGCGATGGCGAAAACGGAAGCCGACGCGAGTGCTGTGTGCGAGACTGATTGCGAAGCCGACTGCGGTGAGGAATTGTCCATCATGCCGACGCAGGTTGACCTGTCAGTGCCTGAATGACGTCGCAAGCTTGAGCGATATGATTCACATCGACGTCCAGGTGTGTGACAAACCGAACGGCTTGCGCTCCAATCGGAAAGCACTGGATGTTTTCACGAGCCAACTGCGAAACAAGTTGTTCGGCTGTTCCCCATTGTTCATCCAGTTCGCAGATCACAATGTTCGTGTCAATTCGTCCGCCGCGAATCGAAAGTGGAGAGCAGGCATCGCAAGCGTCTCCAAGCTGTTTGGCATGTGCGTGGTCTCGAGCAAGGATGGAGCGATGGTGATCGATCGCATGGATGGCACCTGCAGCGATGATGCCGGCTTGCCGCATCGCCCCACCGAACAGTTTTCGTGTTCGCCGAGCTTCCTTGACAAATTCGGTTGTGCCAGCAAGTGCGGATCCCACCGGTGCTCCCAGTCCCTTACTGAAACAGACGCTGACGGAATCAAACGGTGCAGCCAATTCCTCTTCGGTTTTGCCCGATGCAACAGCAGCGTTCCAAAGCCGAGCACCATCCAAGTGACTTCCCAGGCCATGCTTGCCAGCCCAATCGCAGATCTGTTGGACCGACTCTTGGGGAAGGATGCGACCGCCCCAGCGATTGTGAGTGTTCTCGAGGCACACCAGTCGCGTTCGGACCATGTGTTCGTTGTCAGGGCGGATCAACCCGGAAAGCTGGTCGACCTGCAGGACTCCGCCTTCGCCGGCAACCGTTTGAGCAACCAAACCAGATAGCTGAGCGAAAGCGCCTTGCTCATAGTGATAGATGTGACAATCGGCCTCGCACAAAAACTCACTGCCCCGATCACAATGGACCCGCAATGCGATCTGATTGGTCATGGATCCGCTGGGCATGAACACGGCGGCTTCCTTGCCCAGCAACTCCGCGGTCATCTTTTCCAAACGCTCCACGGTGGGATCGATGTCGATCACGGCATCTCCAACTTCCGCTTGGGCCATCGCCTGGCGCATTTCGAGAGTGGGTTTGGTGACAGTATCGCTGCGAAGATCGATCATTTTGGGGACTTCGGTCCGAACTGGAGCGGGGTCAACTTGCCGTGGGTAAACAATCTGATTGTACCCGCCTATGATGATCTCTCCTAACAGGGCACGAGCGATCGGCTTGTGATCTCTAACAGAACCTTGGCAAGCTAGAAGCTTACCCCACGATGAACCTGAATATCCAACGTGTCGACGCTCGCGATGGTGCGACCGCAATCCTCAGCCAGCTTCGCGACAAACTCAGCCCTCAGGGTGACGTGGTCAGTCCGCGCGGACGTGCTTTGACACAAGAAGTGTTTGGCAAACCACTTTCTCCCGTTGAAGTGGTGCAGACCATTTGCGACGACGTGCGCCGTGAGGGCACCCCTGCCCTGCTCCGCTATAGCGCAGCTCTTGATAAAGCTGATTTGTCAGCCGATCAAATTCGCGTTCCCGCCGCTGATCTCGCCAGTGCCCATGCTGCGGCAGACCCGAAGTTGCTTGCTGCAGTCCGCCGGATTCGAGACAACGTGGCTGAGTTCCAGCAAGCGATCTTGCACACCGACGTGACGATTGAGCCCAAACCCGGCGTTCGCTTGACGCAGCGATACCTGCCGTTGAGCCGCGTTGGTGTGTGCGTGCCCGGCGGCGCTGCTGCTTACCCGTCGACCGTTTTGATGACGGTCGTGCCCGCGCAAGTTGCCGGCGTGAAAGACGTCGTGGTTGTTGCGCCGCCCACGCCGTTTGGTTCCTACAACGTCGACATGTTGGCAACTTGTCACGAACTTGGCGTGACGGAAGTGTACCGAGTTGGCGGTGCTCAAGCCGTTGCTGCGATGGCATACGGGTGTGACGTGCTACCTGCGGTCGATAAAATCGTTGGGCCAGGAAATCTGTTCGTTGCGTTGGCAAAGAAGTATGTGTTTGGAACCGTCGATATCGATTCGTTTGCCGGTCCCAGTGAAGTGATTGTGATAGCAGACGAGACTGCGCGCGCCGACTTCATTGCCGCGGACTTGCTTGCTCAGGCCGAGCACTCGCCCGGTTCAGCGATCTTGATCACTTGGGATGAAGCACTGATCGATTCGGTGCAACAAGAACTCGTCCGCCAAGTTGCGTTGCTTCAACGGAACGAATTGACGGTGGAGAGTTTGGAAGCGTTTGGCGCATTGATCTTGGTGCGTGACGAAGAACAAGCCTGCGAATTGACGGACCAGTTTGCTCCCGAACACTTGCACATCGAGACGGCAAACCCACGGGATCAAATCGCTAAAATTCGCAACAGCGGCGCAGCTTTCTTGGGGCATCACACTCCGGTCGCATTGGGCGACTACGCTGCCGGGCCAAGTCATGTGTTGCCAACGGGCGGCACTTGCACGTGGGCAGCCGGATTGAGCAGCAATAGTTTTTTGCGAAGTGGAAGTGTGACAGAGTTCGATGAATCCTCGTTGAAGGAAATCGCTGACGATGTAGTACAGCTGGCTGAAAAAGAAGGGCTGACCGCCCATGCCAGAAGTGTCACAATTCGCAAGTCGTGAAATGTACTGTTGTTACGGACTTTGTCGTGCACCCGTAGATTTCGACGCTGCCGCCGCTGCGAATCCAAATTGCAGGTGAATCTCACACCAACTTAAAAAGTTGCTAACGGAACTGCCAATCCTACGATTCCAAGGGTTGGACAATGATCGAGTACCAGCCAGTTGTATAGGTTTCAAAACCGGGCGCCCTCGCATGACCGACGCAGACGCGTTTGTTGTCAATCGTTGTGACATAGAATCCCGTCTTGTTTTGAAGAACGTTTCCGAATTTCGGGAGGCGGAGATCTTGGCCGATCGCATTCCCCTTATTGCTGGCCAAAATTTGTCCTTCCGCGTTCACGATATAGGCATCCGTGATTTCTTTTTCCGATGGACTCACCGGGATGTTCTCAAGGATCGGATTTGCCAGGGCGTGCCAATCAAATAGGATTCCCAAAGCACCCAGCGTCCGTCCACTGCTTTCGCCGTTTTCGCGGACAGAGCATGAATAGATTAGGGTCGCATGCTCGTTCACCAGTGGCGAATTGTGGGCAGACTGAAATCCATATTCGTCACCGCTACGGGTGGCCATCGCTCGCGCAAACCATTCGCTGCCGGATTGTTGTTGACCAACGCTGGCAAAGTCCTGCGGTCGACCGTTGGCAATGATCTCACCGGACCGATTGCACAGCACTAGATCGTGATAGACGGTGTATGCGTCCAGGATTACCCCCATTCGCTTCGACGCGAACTCCGCAGCCTCTTTCGTCGTTGAAGTCAGTACATCGACAAGGCTTCCATCGGTTGCCCACCATCGAACATCGCAAGTTCTCTCGTAAAGGTTGCGGTCAATCAAGTCGATGTTGACCAAAGCCAAGTCGCTGAGTCTTGTGCCTCGAATTGTCGAGTCAATCATCGCGATCAGATTCGACGTGCGATCCCGCGTGCGATTCGCCATGTCGTTGGCGATCATGAGCGTCTTGTCCGAAAGGTTCTGCATTTCTTCGGCCACAACCCCGAATGCGGCACCATGCCGACCAGCTCGGGCGGCTTCGATTCGCGCATTCAATGCAAGGATCTTTGTCTCAGCGTTGACGGAATGAATCTCGCCAATCGCGGAGTCAAGAGCGACCGACAAGTCCCCCACCATCTCCGTGACGTTCACGTCATGTGGTTCAACACCTTGCTGATTGGATTGAGCCGTTTTTGGTGGCTGAGCAGCCGACACAACCTGGGATTTTGAAGCGTCAAAGTCGTGACTGGCACCAGATCGGTGCGCAGTTTGGGGGGGAGCAGAGAGGCTCATTGTTTGGCGGAGGTTTGGGATGGGGCTGTATTTTATCTCCCGGATTCCGCCTTTCCGGGAGAACAATGGCCAAGAAGCACTTTGTTGCCAAAGCCGTTTCTCAACCGAGTCAGCAAAAAGTAGAACACCAGTAAGAGGCGGGATGGCTTTGAGTCGAGAATTTTCAAATTCTTTCTTCAACTTCATTCGCTTGTTTCCACTTCTTGACGTTGCGCCCAACTTCACTCGCCTGCTTCCACGCGAGAAAGATTGCCTTGATTGCACTACTCTGCCAAGCGATCGATCAACGCTTGGTCGGACTTGGAGAGTCGACTCCGCGGAACCTTGATCTCTTTGCCATCCTTGGAGGTGAGGACAACGTTGGCGCCATCGAGCTTCCGGAACTCTGCCTCGATCTTGAACTTTCCAGTGTTGTCCGACCAAAACCGGATTCCCTTGCCGTCCTCGTCCGAGGTAAGGGCAAACGGGTTTCCTGTATCTGAAGTACCAGCAGCGTCGGCCTTCTGTGCGGAGGTTGCCAGCTTTTCGAATGACTCGCCCCACTTTTTCCAAATCGCGTCGGCAGCTGTTTTGACCTGTGAATTGCTGTGCGAACGCAACCCGGCGACCAGTACCATCAGGTCCATGTCCTCCGCGACAAGGCCGCTCATGCGGGAACGTGAAAGACTCTTTAGCTCTCCCCAAACGACTCCCCATTGCGAGTGGCCCAGACGCGACATGATTCGCTTTTTGTTGGCATCACTAATTTTGACTGCGGCTGCGGGCTTTCTTGCTTTCGCAAGAGCCTCCTCCCGATCTTTTTTGCGTTTCTCAAGGAAGTCGTTGTATTCTTGCTCGGGGATCCGATTCCATTTGACCATCAGCGGGATTTTCGTGGACGAGTTTTCCTGCGTAACGGTTAGATCGATTTTGAAGTCCATCGACTCGGACACACCTAACTCGCGGTTGAAAACCCAAGTACCAGTGCCTTTCATTTCAAGGCCTGTATCTTTGCTCGTCGCGGCGGGCGATGAAAGCGAATAAGTCTTGCGAATGGTGACAAGCGTTTCGTCGGCGCTCTCGATTTTGAATTTGCTGCTTTCGCCACCTCCCGTTTTCGTTTCCTCGCCGCCGCGCGCAAACGGTCCAAATCGCGGTCCAAAGCGGGAGGTTTCTTCTTTGGATGTGATGGTCAAGCTGCTGCCGTCTTCCCAGTTCGTCTCGCCATCGGCTGGCAGTCGCTCGAATGGCATCATGGACAGGTTGCCCAGAACGTAGGGAAGCTGCGAATCACTTCGCATGCGTTCGACAACGCCTTTGGTCGTGATGGCGAGCGTATTGGTCGAAGGCGTGAGTCCACGAAAGTCTGGTTGATCAAACGGTCCGCGGGGCGGACCGCCACCAGGGCGGCCACGGAATCCGCCACGCATCGGACCTGAAGAGCGACCTTTGGACTTCGTCGCCTTTGTTAAACCGCCCTTGTACTCGATCGTGAGAACTTCTCCCTCGAGACCTTTCCCTGTGTAGGCAATCAACCCGGTCATTGTGTCAACCTTCGTAGGCGTTTCAGCCGTGATGGCAACGCGATACGGAATCACTTGGCCCTTCTTGATTTCATAGTTCAGCGACTGTGAGAGTGCTGACTCTCCGAATGCAAGGCACAGACAGCACGTGGTTGTGAAGAGTAGCGGGGTGCGTTTCATGGCAGTCTCGTGGTAAGGGAGTTGGCGAGTTGGGTGAGGAAGGTAGCAACCGAGTTTGTCGTGAATCGGCAGGCGGAGTCACTGAATTCGAAATGGATTCAGTTTGCGTTGAGGAATATCTGCCAAGATCCGAGCAACCAGTGTTTGGATTGTATGGCTTGGGTGGTCGGTGAGCTGAGCGATCGCATCGACGACTGAAAGCGAAAGCGTTTCCTTTGATCGACCTCGAACTCGATGCAACCAATACAGAATTCGTCTGCCTTGCTGCAAATCAGCGAGCAACTGCTGCTCTTCTTGGGGAGGAAACACGATCTGTCGATTCTTGGAGGACGGTTTGCCGTGACCGTGAGTGGCCAACCACCGGTCTCGCTCGTTATCGGACAAGCGTGTGAATTCTAGTTGAATTGGGACTTCGTGTTCGACGTCATCCTCGATGAAGTTGACTGTCCTGCCAACTCTGACCGCCTCGGGGATTCCTGAGCTGCGCAGAAACATCGATTCGAAGTACTCAACGTCAGAGAGCAACGGTCCGGTGTCAGCTGATTCGCCAGTTTCCAAAAAGGTGGTGATCGACTCACTGCTCGAAATGCTTGCTGCGTTAGCCGACTCAGGCAGAGTTCGGAACAGCAATTCTGGGATCGAAACGTTGTCGTACGGAAGCTCCGTCAGGCCAACGTGCGAAATGATCTGACCGCGATCGCTGATCACAACGATCTCAGATCGCGATGAATGCCAACGATTCGATTGCTGTCCTTGTCCAGAAAGCGTGTCGCCCCGTTGCGTCGTCGACCGCTGACGTGCCGATTCGGTCATCTGCAGGTTCGGTGAGAACGAAAGTTGATAGTGGCCATCCGAAACTGACTCCGCCTCGACTGTAACGAGCCCGTCCAACTGCATATCGGACGAAGGAAGAGCCGCCGACATGGTCAAAAAATACGTGACCTTCTGGTGCTCAGCAAAGGCATATCGCAGCGGTGTCTCTTCTCTTTGTATCGTCTTCGGGCGATACGATCCAAGCATTTTTTCGCCAAGTCCTGCGTCGGGTCGGGAAGCGATCGAAGCGATGATGCAGATCGTCAAACCGAACAGGACGGCTCCAAGAAGTACATTGGTTCGAACCGTTGCCCCGTTTTTGAGTTTTGCGTCGCGGGCGAGTACTGGAAGTGGATTGCTAAGTGGTTGGCTAACATGCGCGATGCATCGCTCGAACAGATCAGCGACCTCTGCTGCACTTTCGAATCGGTTGGACGGTGACTTCTCATGCAAGCGGCAAACGATTTGGCAAAGCCAATCGGGAGTCTCCGGATTGATTTCTCGCACACTGCGAGGTTTCTCATCTGAAACCCGTCGCAATACACCGAAGGTCGTTTCCGCTCGAAACGGAGCGTGGCCGGTGCATAATGTGTAAAGCAGACTTCCCAGACTGAATAGATCGCTGCGGGCGTCGACCGAATCACCGCGAGCCTGTTCCGGTGACATGTAGGCTGGTGTGCCGGCGATCACGCCACTTTGCGTCAAGCTCGCATCATCGGCTGCTTGTGCCAATCCGAAGTCTGTGATCAGGAGTCGGTCGACTCCACTTTCCAGCAGAATGTTTGACGGCTTGATGTCGCGATGGATCAAGCCCAGTGCGTGGGCAGCGGAAAGCCCTGACGCGATCTGATAACCGACGCGTAAGGTCTCCGAAACGGCGAGTGGCCCCAGTTCGTCGATGCGTTTCTGCAGCGACTGACCGCCGACATAGGGCATGACCAAATAGGGAAGCCCACCGCTACTGTCGATGGAGTGGATTGCAATCACATTGGGATGCACGACGGCGGCAGCGGCACGAGCCTCCCGAGAGAATCGTTCGCGGGAAGATCCCTGGGTCGCAAACGAAGGCAACAAGACTTTGATTGCCACGAAACGGTGAAGCGGTTTGTCGAAAGCCTTCAGCACGATCCCCATCGCCCCGATGCCGACCACGCCAGAGACTTCGTAGTTGCCAATCCGTCCCAACATCGCTGGGTCATCCGAAGCTGCGAGATAGGTCTCGAGGAAGACACGCACGCTCTCATCGATTCGCTTGGGGGATTCAGCCGTCTGCGTCGCAGCAGTGATCGTGCGACCAGAGAGTGATTTGGATGCGGACTCCCAGAAAAGCGGCTCAGCGGCGAATGTGTCGAGTTGCTCGCGACAGTCGATGCACGACTCCAGATGGGATTCAACGCACTGAAGTTCTCGCTCGCTCAAGTCTTGAGCGAGCAAACGGTGCAGCAATTCAGTAGAGCAGTTCTGTTTCGTGATCATTAGTCATTCTGTCTTCACCAGACATCAGGAGTGAAGCTCTTGATAAGACGCCCTCGCTGGAGTTTTGACTGGGGCCATTGGGTTGTAGAGGACTCATACACAGGCAGTTGGAGGACCTGACACAGAAAGTCAAAATTGCAGTCGTTTTACTTTTTCGTTCAATCGTTTCATCACGCGGCTGCGGGCGGCATAGACGCTGCCGACGTTGCAACCTAGCTCAATTGCCACCTCTTGGCACCCGATCCCGTCTACCGCGGATCGCCAGAAAGCTTGCCATGTGACATCAGTGAATTCCGCTCGGATCTGCTCGGCAGCATGACGGAAGACCTCTTCCTTTCGCTCGCGGTCGAGCAATGCGGAATCTTCCGCTGGAGCGGAGTGCTGCTGAAGTATCTCGACGAAGTCGGTCCCGCCGGTGCCTCTGTCAGGCTTCGCACGAGTGAGGGCGTTCAAGATGGCATTTTCAGCGACCCGACGAAGCCAAGTCCGAAACTTTGCGCGAGATCGATCATGTTCGCGCGCTTCAATCGCTTTGGAAACGGAGAACAACACTTGCTGAACGAGATCCTCGGCATCTGCAAGCTGCAGTCCCTTGCCTGTCGCCATGCGGAGAATCACTGGCGAATAGATGTCAACGAACTCGAGCCAAGCGTCATGATCACTGGGATCACGAATTCGGAGCAGCAGACTGACTCTCGTGTCGGGTGTCACTGTCTGTTCGCTGATGGAAGAAGGCGTACGGCGAAGAAGGAAGATCTAACTTGCTTTGATCGACATCGATTGTCAACCAATCCCCTCGCGGCTGCGGCTTCCAGCCGCAGTTGAGCTGCAAAGTGCTTCTCACCCCGAACTTTTCGGGCTTTTGGCTCGTCAGGTGGCAGTGGCAGCCAAGGTAGATGGCTCGCCAAAAACGCTGTTTTCGAGTACCGTCGAAGTTCCGTTCCATCCCGATCAACGCACCGAAACATTCTTCTAGATGTCCCAGTCACCTGTCTTCCGCCCTGCCCTTGCTCAAATGCAGGCCTACGCGCCGGGTGAACAACCGCCTCCCGGAAAGTTCATCAAACTCAATACGAACGAGAGTCCGTATCCGCCACCACCGGCGGTCGTGGACGCCATTCGGATGGCTGCCGAGGGACCTTTGAATCGATATCCCGACCCAGTCGCAACAGCGTTTCGCCGCGCCGCCGCCGCAGCGTTAGATCTGCCTGGCCCCGAGTGGGTATTGGCAGGGAATGGCAGTGACGAAATTCTGACGATTTTGGTTCGTGGGTTCGTCGGTGAGGGGCAACGATTGCGACTGCCCTACCCCAGTTACATCCTTTATCGAACATTGGCTGACATTCAGGGAGCCGGTTGGGAACAGGTGCCATTTGTAGATGACTGGCAGCTTCCGGCCGCTTTTGCACAGAATGAAGAAGACGTGCGACTCGTCCTGCTGCCCAACCCAAACAGTCCCAGTGGCACGGTCGTCCCACCAAGCGAAGTTGCAAGTATCGCTGACTCATTGGATTGCCCGCTGGTTGTCGATGAAGCCTATGCGGATTTTGCCGACGACAACTGCTTGAGCCTTGTCCAAGAGAATGAACGTGTGATGGTGACCCGGACCTTGAGCAAGTCGTACGGGTTGGCCGGTTTGCGTTTCGGTTTTCTGGTCGCTCAACCCCACATCGTGTCCGAGCTCTCAAAGATCAAGGACAGCTACAACTGCGACATGCTTTCGATTGCCGCTGCTACTGCTGCGATGGGTTGCCAAGACTGGTTGGCCGAGAATCGGGCGAAAATGAATGCCACTCGCGATCGATTGGCGGCTCGATTGTCAGAGCTTGGGTTTGAAGTCACTCCTTCCCACGCCAATTTTGTATGGTGTAAGCATCCTGACGGGAATCATCAGCAACGATACGAATTCCTGAAGCAGAATCAAATCTTGGTTCGATACATGGAATTTCCGGACTGGGGCGACGGTCTGCGAATTTCGGTGGGAACCGACGAGCAAATCGATGCGTGTATGATGATCTTGGAAAGATTTTCTGCGTGAAGCAGGTCTCCGCCCATTCTTGACTAACAGGCGACGAACAGAAGTTCGTCTACAACAACCTATGACAGGCGACGGACTGAGTTCCGTTCTACGAACATGGCACGCAGCGCGACGATCGAACGAAAGACTGGCGAAACCGATATCAAGTTGTCGTTGAACTTGGACGGGGATGGCTCTGGCAAAAGAGAATCAGGCATCGGATTCCTTGATCACATGCTTGATCTGTTGGCCAAGCACGCGTTGATTGACCTTGATGTGAAAGCGATCGGCGATCTGCACGTTGACGATCATCACACCTGCGAAGACATCGGAATCGCATTCGGCCAAGCCGTCGAACAGGCTCTTGGTGATCGGGCGGGCATTCGCAGATACGGACACTTCACCTTGCCGATGGACGAGTGCCTCGTGACGTCTGCGGTCGATCTTGGTGGACGGTATGCATTTGAGTATCACGCACCGATTGCGGCCAGCAAAATCGGGACTTTTGACAGCGAATTGGTCGAGCATTTTTGGCAGTCGTTTGCCGCCAACTCGAAGAGCAATCTGCACGTCGTGCTTCATCACGGTCGCAACGGCCATCACATCGCCGAGTGCGTTTTCAAAGCGACTGCGCGGGCCATTCGCATGGCGGCAGAAAGTGATCCTCGGTCCGATGCGGTGCCAAGTACCAAGGGTGTGCTGTAACCGTCTGCTTGTCTCACGCGGCGGCGTCTTCCGATACTTCTTGCTTGACGAAGATTCCAACGGCGATCAATCCGATCAGGCTGAACAGTACAGAGAACAGCAAGAGGTTGGACATCAAGGCGATCGATGCCAGCAGAATCACGCCAATCAGCCCGGCGAGCCTTGGTGGCAGCAACCATAAACACAGCCCCGAGATGGTTTCGGTCGCAACCACGAAGCGACTGTACCATTTGGCCATTTCCGGTAGTGATGCGGCTGCAAAATTGTCTCGCAACAGGTTGAAAACCCAAAAGTCGCGATCACGGAAATAGATGTCAAAAAAGACTTCGCCCGACCAGTATTCACTGGTCCATTTTCCGGCAGCTCCGCCCAGCAGTATCATCGAGACGATGATTCGACTCAAGAAAGATGCTTTGCGTAGCAAGTCGGTTTGGTCAGTCTCTCGCATTTGCCAGACGTACCACATTGACCAAACACTCGTCCACCAAACGGTCACGAACGTCATGTCGTTGTAGCTCGCTTGGTGAACACACAGGATGGACGCACCCAGGAACGTGATCACGCTGCAAGCGAACTGGAGGAAGCGGCTTCCGGTTGCAAAACTGAGGCCGGTGGATGCAATGGTAGCGAGGAAGGCGATTGTGACCGTCCAAACCGATTGAAAAACGGTTGGGAAGAAATCATCCGCAATTGGAATCGCAGCGTAGACCCGGGCCGCATAGGAAAAGAAAGTCCACTTCCAAACCAGTGACAGAAACATCCCTGCTTGGACGACTCGGTGCGCCACCACAACGGGATCAATCGGGTCGCTGAAGGGATGCCTCTGATTCACGGATCGACCTTGCCCTGCGGTAGACGGATCAGCGTGAATGCATCGTTCTCAGACTTCAAGTGGAAGCGTGATTCCAGGGTTTGCCCACGATAGGACGACTCCAGTGTGAACCAGCGATCTTCGCCCTTCCCTAAGTACATGACCCGCTTGTTGGCAAACGTGAACGCGCGGGTGGGAAAATGATTGATGTAGCGTTTTTCACCTTCGAACAAAATTGGATCCACCATCCCAGGTGGAAACTCGTTGACCTCATATCGATTGGCGAAGTTATACATCGACGGAATGGGCTGTTGGATTGCCCATGCAGCGAACGATGATGTCCGCAAATGAAACCGATTCATGGTGGCTTGGGCAATCGATGGGACCCAAGGCATAAGTAACAGCCAAACGACGTTCACGATCACCAATCCGAGGATCGCCATGAATCCTTTGTCACGCGGGTTTCTGGTGGAGCTGATCATCGTGATTGCATGTTGCCTTTCGCGGCACCGCTACGCTTGCTGGATCAATCGAATCAACGTTTCGCGGACCTGCTGCGGGTTCGCGTTGGGGTTCTTCTTTTTTGCTTGACCAATCAAAGCGCCGACCGCCTGCTGCTTGCCGTTGCGAAAGTCGTCAATGACTTGCGGATTCGCGTCCAATAGTTCTTGGCAAAGCGAATCGATCGCGCTGCTGTCAACCGATTCGATACCAAGGGCATCGATGGCCTGGTCAACGCTGCCGCCCTTTTCGATCAAGTGAGCGAGCACATCCCGTCCGCGACCGTTGTCCAGTTCGCCAGCGGAGACACGTTTGAGAAGGTTGCCCAATTGATCGGCGGAGACTGCAAACTCGCTGATTCCGATTTGCTGCTCGTTCAATGTGCGCAGCACGTCCTGCTGAATCCATGAGCTCGTGCGTTTTCCGTCGCCCGAGTTGGTGGCGACCTGCTCGTAATACTCAATCAGTTCAGGTCCTTGATTCACAATCACGTTCGCGTCGTAGGCCTTGATGCCGTACTGGCTTTGCAATCGCGCTCGAAGTTCAGCGGGTAGTTCTCCAAGTGCCGCGCGAGCAGCTTCAACGCGTTCGACCGGCAATCGAATCGGCAGCAAGTCCGGATCAGGGAAGTATCGGTAGTCGGCGGATTCCTCTTTTTCACGCTGCAAGAACGTCTCTTCTTTCGCGTCATTCCAACCGCGAGTCGTCTTGGCCTCGTCCTTGATGGTCTTGCCCGTCTCCTCCCAAGCGTCGTACTGCCGATCCACTTCGTGGTCGATCGCACGTTCGACGGCGCGAAAGCTATTCATGTTCTTGACCTCGACAATCGGCGTGGCGATTTTCTCGCCATTGACCGTGATGTGCAGGTTCACGTTTGCGTCGACGCGCAGGCTGCCTTCTTGCATCTCGCAATCAGAAATTCCCAAATGGGTCATGCGAAGCTTGAGCTCGGTAAGGTAGTTCTTGGCTTCGGCTGAAGAACGCATTTCAGGTTGGCTGACGATCTCGAGCAGCGGTGTGCCACAACGGTTCAAGTCGATCCGAGTATCGCTCTTGCCAGCTGCCTCATCGTGCATGCTCTTGCCAGCGTCTTCTTCCAAATGCGCTCGGATGATGCCAATCCGCCGTGTGGCTTCGGAATCGGCTGGGTCTTCGATATCGATAAAGCCGTCGGTACAGATTGGCAAATCGAATTGACTGATCTGATAGCCCTTGGGCAAATCGGGATAGAAATACTGCTTGCGATCCCATTTGGTCATTGGAGGAACGGAGCAATCGATTGACAGACCGGCACGGATCGACAAATCAATTGCCTCTTCGTTCATGACCGGAAGTGCGCCGGGGAGTCCCAGGCAGACGGGACAAACTTGGGTATTGGGTGGCGAACCAAAATCGGTGCTGCAACCGCAAAAGAGCTTCGTCTTCGTCTTGAGTTGTACATGGACCTCAAGACCGATGATCGTTTCGGTGGGATAGCCGTCAGAGAGTGTCATGATCGTGTTTCGTAGGTCTAGGTCTAGCTGACGCGTGAGGAGGGACGACGTTTGTGGTGGTCCGTTGCATGCTGGAAGGCCGCCCCTGCAAACAGCAACCGAGACTCTTCTAAGACTGGTGCTTGCAGTTGAACTGCAACCGGAAGCCCGGCTTCGTCAACGCCGGCGGGCAATGAGATCGCTGGAACGCCAGCCAAGTTGGCGCCGACGGTGAACAAGTCACACAAGTACATCTGAATCGGATCGTCGATCTTCTCGCCCAGTGGAAACGCGGGTGTGGGAGTCGCAGGGCCGAGCAGCAAGTCGCATTGGTTGAAGGCCGCGTCGTAATCGCCCTTGATGAGCCGGCGGACTTTCAGAGCTTGGTTGTAGTATTGGTCGGCGTAGCCTTCGCTCAACGCGTAGGTTCCAACCATGATCCGCCGCTTGACTTCCGCGCCAAATCCTTCGCCTCGACTGCGGCAGTAAGCGGTGACCAACGGGCCGACCGTTTTGTCGCGATCCACGATCTCGGGCGTCAGGTGATCGGTGCGATGTCCGTAGTGGGCACCATCGTATCGCGACAGATTGCTGCTGGCTTCCGAAGGTGCGATCACGTAATAGGTCGGCACGCAGTATTCGCTGTGTGGCAAATTGACTTCGACGATCTCTGCGCCGGCTGATTTGAACACCTTGATGGATTCGTTGACAGCCGCTCGGATCGAATCGTTGATTTCGGAATCCAATGCATCTCGCAGGACTCCGATTTTCATGCCGCGGAGGTCGGTTGACTGAAGCACGGCGGAATAGTCGGGGACTTCGCGATCAAGGGAAGTCGAATCACGAGGTTCGAATCCAGCGATTGCCTGCAGCAACAGGGCGCATTCTTCCACGGACCATGCGATCGGGCCAACTTGATCGAGACTGCTGGCAAACGCGATCAAGCCATACCTGCTGACTCGTCCGTACGTTGGCTTCAGTCCAGTAACGCCGCAGAACGCCGATGGTTGGCGAATCGATCCGCCAGTGTCGGTTCCCAAACTAAGGGGAACCGTGCCGGCGGCAACGCAAGCTGCTGCTCCGCCGCTACTTCCTCCCGGTGTCCGAGTTGTATCCCAAGGATTTCGGGTCACGCCGAACGCGCTGGTTTCGGTACTGGCGCCCATCGCGAATTCGTCCATGTTCGTTTTGCCAACGATCACAGCATCTGCTTTGCGAAGTTTTGCGACGACAGTAGAGTCGTAGGGCGGATGAAAGTTGCGCAGCATGTTCGAAGAGCAAGTCGTCGGCATGTCTTTGGTGCACAAGACATCCTTGACGGCGACCGGAACCCCGGCCAGCGGCCCCATCTCGTGTCCCGCTTTGCGTTTCGCGTCGACCGCTTCGGCTGCCAGTACCGCCCGCGCGCGATCCATGTGCGTGAAAGCGTTGATGCTGGGCTGAGAAGCCTCCATCGCATCCATCGCCTGTTCGGCAATTTGCACAGCAGTAGCCTCTCCGCTGGCTTGCAGCCGCAAAATCTCCAGGGCGGAATCGAGCATGTTTTCAAAGTCCCAAGAATCGACACAGGTGAAACTGAGACGATTATCGGCGATCGATGGCATGCCGACTAGCGGGCGAAAAACGCTCGACGCGTTAAGCTAGGATGCCGAACGCGGGATCGTGATGGTGGCGACGCAGCCTGTGGGACCGCCTGCCAAGCTGACACTGCCGTGGTGAAGTTTGGCGATTCGGTGCGCTCGGCAGAGTCCTAAACCCAGTCCGCGGCCAGCTTCACGACCACTGAAGTACGGGTCAAATGCGTGCTGGCGAGCTTCATCGGAAAGTCCTGGCCCGCTATCGGCGATATGAATCGCGATGTTGGACTCAGACGGGACCAACGAGACCACGATTGTGCCTTCACAGCCTATCGCTTCCACAGCATTTCGAACCAAGGCGTGAATCGCTTCTTCGATCATCTCTGCATCCGCGACGATTTGGCTTGATTCACTCATCCCACTGACTTCCAGCCGGATCGCCTGCCGTTGGGTTTCCTCCTGAAAGGAGTCGGCGACGTGATGAAGAATCGCATTCAATTCGCAACGAGCAGGCTGAGCAGCGGGCGGATTCGCGTAAAACATCAAATCAGCGATCATTTCGTGGGCCCTGTAGACCTGATCGACGATCCGCTGCAGAGTTGCCGTGCGCCCCGAATCATTTTCTCCTCGCTGCAACTGTTGCGCTCGGGTGGAGATATTGGCCAACGGATTGTTGATCTCGTGGCTAAGCCCGTAAGCCAGCTGTTTGATCGCCCCCAATTTGCTTTGTTGCAGTCGCTGATCGAAAGAAACCTCCAGCGACTGCTGACGCTGCACCATGCGGGCGAGTTGCTGCAGCATGCAATTGGAGGTTGGTTGAATGACTTCCGTCGTTCCGTTGGTTTGAGCGTCGATTCGCGGCCACTGCTCTCGCCAAGTGTTGGAAACCTGCGGACCGGTGACTTCTAGCCAGAGCGCCGCGTCTTCTAACCATCGGTGCAGTGGCAGGGTGCGAAAATGATCGCGCAGCTTATTCCAGCGTTGGAGAGTCGCTGAATTGATTGGTGGCACGCCCAGAAACGCATCACCACTGGCGAATCGTTGGGTCACATGTTGAGCCAACCAATCGACCAAGTCGCTGGTGTCAGCCCGCTCACCGGGCCAACTGAGCGCTGTGAAAATCAAAAGTGGAGGATCGGACTCCAGGGTGCGTCGAACGCGCGAACGTGTCGGCGCGTCGACACCCTGTCCCCGGGCTGTTGACAGCATCAACAAGCCGATGGCTTCAGTTGCTTCCTTCGAGCGAGGCAACCACCAACGATCGGAGCCTCGTCTCAAGCAGGGAAGCAACCCCATAGGGTCTGTCCTCGTCGTGAATTCCCAATTGGTTTCCTGGTGGAGTGGATGATCCACTCCGCCAGTCTGTCCCTCGTTGGTTGTGTCACTCGACTGCCCACTCTCGTGTTGGCCGAATTCCTCATAAGCTGCATCCAACATCCAGAAACCCTGGGAAAGCGGTTACTACATGGGATGCAGCGAAGGAATTCAGTTGACCACGCTACGTTCGATCTCAAGTAGATCGCACGCTCGGGAAATCAAGTCTTCGATGGCAAAAGGTTTTTGCATGAAGTCGTTTGCTCCAGCAGCCTTCAGGCCGTCGACCTTGCTGTGTTCCACCATGCCCGAGATGCACAGGATTTTCACCATGTCCATCGCAGGATCGTTTCGCACACGTTGGCAGACTTCTTTTCCATTGATATCGGGAAGCATGACATCAAGCACGACCAAGTCTGGTCGGAACTCTTTGACACCCATCCCAGCATCAAATCCGTTATTCGCTGTGCGAATGTCGAACCGCCCATCGCGATCAAAGCCGTCTTTCATCAGATCAACCAGATCCTGGTCATCGTCGACGATTAACAGCTTTTTCTTGCCGCTTTCGAGCGCGTCCGTAGGAATGCCGTTGTCCTTCATGAACAGAAATAACTGTTCGCGAGGAATTCGACGAAATTTGCTGCCAGGGACGCGGAACCCTTTTAGCGATCCGTTGTCAAAACAACGAATGATTGTTTGTTGACTGACTTTGCAAATCTTTGCCGCTTCGCCTGTCGTAAAGACCGTTTTTGTGGTCATGGCAGAAACCATCCTCCCTGCATGACTAGCCGTTTCTGAATGAAACCTTGCCCAGATAGAGTTCCATGCAGGAAACGCATCCGAGCAGACGCATGGTGTGATTCGATTTTGCAATCGCTTCGTTGTGATTGAGGTGTGCCAAGCATCCTCTGCCTGACGGCCACAATCACTCACCGATGGCCCTGTCTAACAAACTTGCCGTTCTACCGCACGAGCACATTTCACTGTTACTTTGCGTGGAGAACGCAAGCAGTAGGAAACTCCGAGTCTCCCTGCCTTGCCAAGCTTGCCTCGACAGCGAATTCTATCGATTTGCTCTATGGGGTCAAGATCGATTGGAAGCGCCTAAGTCAACATAAACGTTGGAGTTACCGTAGATCGCTCAGAATCGCCACAACTTTATTTGTTCGCAGACGCACTTTCTAAGTACGCCAGTACCAATGCGATGTCTGCTGGGGTGATTCCGCTAATGCGTTTCGCTTGATCGAGATTCAGCGGCCGAATTCGCTTCAGTTTTTCTCGAGCTTCGTTGCGCAGTGGCCCAATCGTGTCGTAATCGAACTCCGTCGGAATCCGTTTGCCCGCCATTCGCTTTTGTTTGTGAACCTCGGTCTTTTGCCGATTGATGTAGCCCTCGTATTTGACGTCATAGAGGCATTGTTCCGCAGCATCCTCGTTGATCTCGGCCAATTCTGGCACATGCTCACACATTTGAGGCCAATCGACTTCCGGCCGCCGCAAATAGACGTCACCAGCAGCGCCTTTGATGCGTGAAGCGGACAGCATTTTCATGGCTCGATCGATTTGCGAAGTCTTTTCCTGGTATCGCTGCAATCGTTGCGGCGTGATCAGGCCAAGCTTCTCTGCATCATCGGTCAGCCTTCGATCCGCATTGTCCTGACGCAGCAACAATCGATACTCCGCCCGACTGGTAAACATTCGGTAGGGTTCGTCGGTGCCAGCAGTGACCAAATCGTCCACCAGGACGCCGATGTACGCCTGGTCTCGGGTCGGCAGCCAGGGAGTCTTGGAAGCGACTTTTCGAGCAGCATTCAAACCCGCGATCAATCCTTGCCCGGCTGCTTCTTCGTACCCGGTGGTGCCGTTGATTTGGCCAGCCAGGAACAGACCCTCGATGGCTTTCGATTCGAGGTGCGGCCACAACTGAGTTGGCGGGCAAAAGTCGTATTCCACCGCGTATCCGTACCGCATGATGGATGCGTTCTCGAGTCCCGGGATCATTGTGAACATTTTGTCTTGCACGTCGCGCGGCAAACTCGTGGAGATCCCGTTCACATAGACTTCCAGTGTGTTGCGTCCCTCGGGTTCCAAGAACAATTGGTGGCTGGACTTATCGGCAAAGCGAACGACTTTGTCTTCGATCGACGGACAATAACGTGGCCCGCGTGAGTTGATTTGACCGCTGTACATCGGCGCGCGATCTAAGTTTTCGCGGATCAGATCGTGCACGGCTTCGTTGGTATAAGTGATGAAGCACGGCATTTGTTCGCACTCCAGTTTGTCCGTCATGAACGAGAACGCCTGAGGCTTTTCATCGCCTGGTTGTTCTTCTGTTTGCGAGAAGTCGATGGTCCGCGCGTTCAGCCGCGGAGGCGTGCCGGTCTTGAAACGCTCCACTTCAAAGCCAAGTCGATGGAGCGCCCCGCTAATGCCAGTCGTGGTGCCCTCCCCTGCCCTGCCGCCCGCACTCTGTGCGTCACCGGTGTGCATGATGGCCTTGAGGAACGTGCCCGTGGTCAAGATGACCGTCGGGGCGATGTACTCGGCGTCGCCTCGAACGCGAACACCGATAACGTGCGTGTCGTTGCCGGTGGATTCGGTCAGGACGTCTTCAACGGTCTCTTGCCTCAGGTCCAAGTTGGCTTGTTGTTCGATCTGTTCCTTGATGTGATTTTGATAAGCCTTCTTATCGGCCTGCGCACGTGGGCTGTGCATCGCGGGACCCTTGCGTCGATTCAGGAGTCGAAACTGAATCCCGGTTGCGTCGATTGCCTGACCCATCAGCCCGCCAAGAGCGTCGACTTCACGAACGATCTGGCCCTTGGCCACGCCGCCGATGGCTGGATTACAGGACATCTGACCGACCGTGTCCAAATTGGTGGTCAGCAGCGCGGTCTTGGCTCCCAATCGGGCCGCCGCAGCCGCGGCTTCTGTGCCGGCATGGCCAGCACCGATCACGACAACGTCGTATTGATAGCGAATCGTACTCATGGTTTTTGCTTGGAAAAGGACGTTTCTATCTGTGTTGGAGCGACTGGCGACTCAATTGGTTCAAGAAAACATCCCAGATTGGTCGAATCCGAGTAAGTGGGACTCGGTTCCCGTCGCAAGGGTCGCTGAGAAAAACTGCCATTTGAGGTTCTGACAAGATGCATTTCGCCACCAAAGCGACTCTGCTGGCCGCCATCACTGCCGCAACTTCGCTCTCGATGTTGGCCGATTTGGCCGCGGACGACATTTATCGGGGAGGAACGCCCCTGCTGCCTGTGCCCGGTCAACTCGAATCAATGCGTTCTGAACCATTGGCGCCCAGTTCCGCCCTGCAGCCTAGTTCCGATGCGTTCATTCTGGGTGCACGTTCATTCACGATTCCATTCACCGTCGACGCGTCGGGATCGCAGCCAACCGAAGTTCGTTTGTATGTCGCCAACGGGGAGTCGTTGGTTGGCCAGGCTCCCGTGTGGAAGCTATTGGATCGCAAAAGCCCCTCGGTAACAGACAAACAATTTCAGTTCACCGCGCAGCGTGACGGTGAGCTCTGGTTTGCAACCCGCACGATCGATGCAACTGGAAATCCGCACCCTGACGGACCCATCGATCCACAGCTCAAAGTCTTCGTTGATACAACCAAACCGGATGTCGTTTTGGAGGCCGAAGCAGACGCCAGCGGACGTATCGATGCGACCTTGGCCATCAATGACTCAACGCCTCTGAAGACTTCACAGTTGCGGTATGCCACCGACAAGCACCCGCAGTGGCAGAAAGTCGATTCCGCGCGTTTGATCTCGGAAGGGAAAATGAGCTTCACTCCCGTCGAAGAGTGGATGCAGTTGTCCATTCAGTTTGTGGCAACGGACACGGCAGGCAATCAAAGTGTGGTGACGCAAATGATGCGTCGACCGCGGATGGCTCTGGTCGACACCGATCGCTACGCCGGAGTGAATCCGATTCCTGTTCAGGACGAGGCACTGGATTCGCAGCCGGCACCGTTTCATTTTTCTCCATCAGAAAACGTTCGTGCTCAAACGGCATCCAGCCCTGTCATTCGGTTGGATCGCAAACGTTCGACAAACAACAACGTGACTGCCGTCGCGCACGGCTATGCACCCGCGAATACGTCAAGCGGTTCCTTCGGTGCCTACCGTGGAGCGGCCTTTCCGGCGCAGGCTCAGACGCAGCCGACACGGTCGCAACCGAATGCGACACGTTTGCCCTCGCAGCCAGCACCTGGCAACTTGCGACCCAAGCTCGCACCCGAATTGCGGCAGGTGCAATTGCCAAACGTGAATTTTCCCACACCCAGCTTGGCGCAGAACTCTCAGCCGACGATCACTGCTGAGAATGTTGCTCCACCGGCTCCCGAACGGACGCCTCCGGGAAGCATGGTGCCTTTTGGGTTGCCTTCCGAGTCAAACTTGGGGACGACTGCTACAGAAGCCGTCAGAAGCGAGGTGCTGCCAACGCCTCCGGCTGTCGTTGACAACGATGGAATTGGTCTCAACGCCCCGCAGCGGTCGCCGGAGCGAATACCGCTGCCAACGTCGGCGGTTCGAGATTCCAACGTTCCTCAAACGGCTCCTGCTCCGAACTCCAATCCCGAGGCTCCAGCGAATCCAAGAAAGAGTGCGCGCACGCCTGCCGAGGCAATGCGCCCACTTTCGGAGAAGTCCGCGGTTCCGATGCGTGCCGAGTCAGAGCGTTCCGATGCCACTCGCCGCTATGAGGCACGTCGGTCGATTGAGTCTGCCAAAGCTTCTCGGGCGCCAGTTCGCTACAGCGATAGTGAGCGATTCAGTTTGGAGTATGAGCTGCAAGCGATTGGAAGCCTGGGTGCCGAAGCGATCGAGCTGTACGGCAGCGTCGATGGTGGCAAGTCATGGGACTTCTGGGGACGTGATCCCGATCGAGTTTCACCATTCGATATCGAGACGCGGGAAGAAGGGGTTTTTGCGTACCGAATCGTCGTGGTGGGCCGGAATGGTCTGGCCAGTCCCCGACCGTTGGCTGGCGACATACCAGACATCGTCGTCGTCGTTGATAAAGCGAAGCCGACTGTCCGAATCACGGGAGCGCAATATGGCGAAGGCGACCGAATCGGTGCGCTGGTGATCCAATACGAATGCCAAGACGCCAATCTGATGCAGCGTCCAATCGCACTGTCGTTCAGTGACAGCTTGCAAGGCCCGTGGACCACTGTTGCTGGCGGATTACGCAACGATGGTGACTATGTGTGGCCTGCCGACCCGCAGTTGCCTCGGCAAATCTACTTGCGGATCGATGCAACGGATCAAGCTGGCAATGTTGGAACTTACATGTTGGACAAGCCAATCGATACTCAGGGCTTGGCGCCTCGCGCACGTATCCGGGGTTTTCAAACATTGTCCGGCAATCGACCTCTGCCCACCAATCAGAAAACGGCTAACCGTCCTCAAGCGAACTTCAAGTAGTTGGCCAGTGTCGTGAAAGGCTCACGGCGACACGTCGCTAGCCGACTTCGTCTTGCGGTACAGTCGGGCAACGATCAACTCATGGTTCAGTCGGCAAGCTGCGATTTCTGTGATTGGCTGGGCTTCTAAAATGGAGTCGATGTCGACGAGGCGCCGATTTCCTAATCCGGTTGTCCAGCGAAAGAAGCCATGCATGACCGCGAGGTAAAGATCGGCGCGAATTCGTTGCCAACCTCGCCGAGGGCGTGCAAAATCGACAAAGTAGAAAACGCCACCCTGTCGAAGCCCGGCAAGCCACTGTGGCAGCAATCGTTGCAAGTCTTCTTCCGTGAAGCAGTCCAAGAAGAACACGGTGGTCATCAAGTCAAAACTATCTTGCACTGGCTGATAGGCAGATGCATCTTGGCAAACAAAGGTGTGCCGATCCACGGCGTTTGGTGCCTGGATTCGCTGCTGTTGTCGTTTTAGCATCTCGCTACTCTGCTCGACGCTGATGATCTGACAATTGGAGTGGCTTCGGGACAGTTCGGCCAAGAATCGTCCGTCTCCGTCGCCCAAAACGAGAGCCCGATCTACCGTCGGCAGCTGATCCAACAGGGCGACGCGAGCCGCTTGCAGTTGGCCACGAAACATGGCCAACTCCAGCCCGCGATAGAACTTGGCAAGCCGATCGTAACCTCCACGCGAGCTCATTGGATTCCGGCGACGATCAGGATCCAAGCCAGCGGCGGAAGAACGATCGCCGCATCTGCGATCAGTCCAACGGACCGCCATTGCACCAGTTGCTTTGATGTCTCGGGGGATGTGTTGCTGTTGGAATGGGAAAGTAGCAGACGCATCAAGAGTCCGCTCGCGATCGCGCAGCCGGCGACGGCCAACGGCAAGGCACCGATGATGGCCAGCAACACGGTGGCAGCGGCGTGTGCGAGAACTGTCTTTGGCAGCCAGCGTGGGCCGGAAGGAAACCGCGTGACCCAGGAAGGAAATCTCTGCTGCGCATCAAGGTCGTCCTCCCAGCTTGCTACGGCAAAGCAGTTCAGGGAGAAAAGCAGGCCAAGCGTAACACTGATTGTAACCAGCGAAATCGAGGCAGGCTGATTCTGCTCGGTCCAGGCAACGAAACTCACTCCCATTGCAAAGACCATTCCTGCTTGCAGTTCCTTCGGGATCGACCATCCCCGTGAAGCACGAATCCGCGTCTGAGCAAGGTGTGCGCTGGCGATGTAGGCAATCACGACGGCAACGCCTGCGTAGCCCCAACGCAGTTGCTCGCTGGTCGCGTAGTACATGATCAGATAGGTGTTGGCCAGTAACGCCATGATCCAGAAAGCGACGAACGGCCGACGATACTCCAAGTGAATTCGGTGCCGGAGAGTGTGAGGTCGTGAGATGTCGAGTTTCAAAGAATCCAACAGTCGGTCGGCGGTGTACGCCAGCCAAATGCTCAACCCAATCACGCTTGCTTCAGCGAAGCTGGGCCAGCGGTTGCAATGCACACGCGTGACAAGTGTCATCCAAAACAAGCCAATGCAGACTGCATCCAGCGAGAGGGTGTTGATCCAAGACCAAGCAGGCACGCGAAAATGATCGGTGTTCATAGCAAGGACGATACGAAAACAATGACAGAGATGCTATACACAGAGTAACGCCCAATTGATCCGCTACCGAGGTACCACTCATGCACTCCAGATTTCTGCTCGCTTCGCTTGTGATTTCGTTTGTCATCGCCAGCGTTTGGATGACCGACGCGACGGTCGCTGACGAATCTTCAAAGTCCGATTCGAGTCAGCCTGTGATTGTCGAAGACAGCATGCACGAGTTCATGGAATACGTCTTTCAGCCGACCTATCGTCGATTGAAAGTCGCGATGGCAGAGGCTCCGGCCGAAAACAAGGGCTGGAAAGCGATCAAGTCCGACAGCCTGATCTTGGCCGAGAGTTGCAATCTGCTGTTCGCTCGCGTCCCCGAAAAGGATGCGGCCGACTGGAACAGGCACTCTGCCGCATCCCGCGATGCCGGTGCAGAACTCTACAAGGGAGCTCGCGAGAAGAAATTCGAGGTAGCCAGTGCTGCTTGGAAAAAGATGCTGGACAACTGCAACGCTTGCCATCGCCAATTCGAAGATGGCAAACACATCCTTACCCCTTAGGCACAGGATTTATTCGCGACGAGCGACGAAGACGCTGACCTTGTTTGGTGTGGCGAGGTCGGTGCTGGTGGAGTTGGCGCCTGGCGATTGCTCAAAAGTCGAATGAAATGACCTCGTCAATTGGGAAAGTAGGGAGGAATGTGAACGCAATCTGACCGAACTCCGCTAGATTTGGGCCCGTCGCATCGCTTCATTGCGATTGATATGCTCGGGGGCATGACATTGAACCACGCCTTCGAATTGCTCCCCAGTCCTCCCGCCAACGTTCCGGATGTGGTGGCGTTGTTTGGAAGCGATTCGACATTGAAATCCTGGGTGCTGCAGATGCTGCCCGGCGATGGAGACGTCACGCAGTTTGAAGGCGATTCGACTCGTTGGGCTGATCTACGCGACGATCTCGCCACGGCATCGTTGTTCGACATGGATGGAAAACGGACCATCATTGTTCGAAGCGCGGACAAGTTTTTATCAGCCCATCGCCCCGAAATTGAGAAGTTCATCGCCAAGCCCAGCGGCGCGACGCGGCTGGTTTTAGAACTTGATTCGCTTGCCTCCAACACGCGTGTCTACAAGAGCCTCTTGAAGGATCACATGCTGGTCGCGTGTGGTGCAGCGACCGACTCGAAGTTGGGGGTCACAGCAGCAACACGGCGAAAGTTTCTGACGGTGTATGTGGCAAAACGCCACCAAACCAAGTTGGCCAAGGGGGCAGCCGACGCGATTGTGGAAATGTTGGGCGAAGATATCGGAATGGTGGATACCGAGATTGCCAAGCTCGCTCTGTATTGCTCCGAGGGGGAGACAATCGAAGAGCCGTTAGTGCGCGAGATCGTCGCTGGTTGGCAGGGCAAGACAATCTGGCAAATCACCGATGCGATTGCTGCAGGGGATGCCGCCGAAGCGATGCGGCAGTTGGACAAACTACTGACCGGTGGACAACGCGCGATTGCGTTGTTGCCACAGATGGCTTGGTGGTTGCGGCGGCTTGGTATGGCGACTGCCGTCGTGGAACACCGCGAGAGTTGTGGCCGCCAGTGGCAATTGGAAGACGCATTGGCCGCAGCGGGTGTGAATCGACCTGCCGACATCGGACGCGCGAAGAAACAGTTGAAAGCTCTCGGTCGAGCACGAGCGAAACAGTTGCTGCCGTGGCTGTTGGATGCCGACCTGCGACTCAAAGGCACTCATAGTGCAGATGGTCGCGATCGATTCTTGTTGGAACAGTTGGTGATGAAGCTAGCGAACGCATCTTGAGTTTGCCGAAGCGAACGCGTTCGACTTCAATGAAGTTGACTCACGACTGGTGAGAGCGTGCTGGGGGCCCGTGTTGGTAAATTCGCATAGCAGGATCGATGCGGTTCAACGACCAATGAATGTTGATTCTGGTCCATCAGCCAACAGAAATGACGCATTCCCAAGTTTTTGATAACTGCCCGCTCGGCTCGAGTGATCGGTACCACCCAAAGTAGTTGGACTGGATCGCCATCCAACTGCAGCGTCTGTCGAATCATGAAGTCAGATTGAACGTTCGGGATCATGAACACATAGCTGTCCAAGTCGGATCCTTGGAAGATCGGCCGGGCCGGGTTTCCATTGTTCATCAAAGCGCCGTAGGACAGCCAGGAGTCCTGTCGTCGCGGTGTTTCGGCCAAGAACTGCAGTAGATTGACGTAGGCGTCATGCATCTGATCGACATACATGATCAGCTCCGTCCGAGGTGAATTGGGACCGGGAGGCACTTGCATTGCATGATCGCTCATCCCGCTGGTCACCAATGTCGTGACAGGTCGATGTTCGTTGGGTGGGTGTACATAAACGTCGATCGCATTCCCCGTTTTCGCTCGTCGCACTTCAGAGAAGGGGCCGAAATGGTGGACGTAAGCCGTCTCGCGTTGTTGGCTCCAAGCTGCTGCCTCAGGAGAGACCTCAGTCGTTGTCGGATCTGGATCAGAATCTAGCTGTGGCGGTTGCTCGGTGACGGTTTCGGAGTCATCGGCAGGAGGTATTCGCCCCAGTGACGCGATTTTGTATCGAGCGGTAGACGGTGTCGATTCTGCTTCCTCAGGGGGCAATGCTTGGGTGACGGTTGCTTCTGGTTGGTTCGGCTCGACCTCGGATTGAATCTGTTTCGATGCGGTAGGGATTCGTCCGAGCGATGCAATCTTGTAGACGCACACTTGGATCGTCTCGCTTTTACCCACCTCAGCAAGAGAGGCTGTCGTCGCGACAGGCATTCGACCTAGTCGCTTGACCCGATATTGTCTCGTTTGCTTTTCGGCCTCGAGCTGATCGTTGGTCGCGAGCTGATCGTTGGCCTCGAGCTGATCGTTGGTTTCGGATTGATCAAGCGGTAGCGGAACCGGACCTAGCAAAGCCACCTTGTAGTGAGGGGAGACGCTTTCCTTTGAATGTTCTTGCTCGACAGCGACAGAATCGTGCGACGCGATGGCTGGCGGCGGATCGGAATCATGAGACCGCTGGATTGCCGCGATCGAGTCGGTGGCTGCTGGCTCGTCTTGCTGCAAGTTTTCGGGTGCCGCAGCTGGTTGTTTCGTTGCAACGCTGGGGAATCGAACGCCGGGAACTTGTTGGGCTTTGATCCAAACCTCTTGGTCGCAGCTCACCGCTACGTTCGGTTTGACGCGTCCTTGCTTGGCAAGTTTGCGGAGCTTCGCGACTGTGAATGGACCCGCGGTTCCCGACTTGGTTTGCACGAACCAGAGTTTGGGCGCCGCTTCTGGAAATGGCAGGCCAACAATTTTCTTGGCTTTGAGCCACGACTCTCCGTCGGAGCTGATTCCGGTATTCGGTTCAATCTTGCCCTTGCTGACCAGACGGACCAACATCTTCGACGTGATTGGACCCGCCGTACCGCTTCTCGTTTTTATAAACCAATGTCGCGGCATCGCCGTTTGGCACCCTTAAGAAAACAGGATCCCCCGCCCAGACAAGGGACCTAGTTTAATTGGTGCTGTCGAAAATGCCCCTGAAAGCTATCAGGCAGACAGTTCAGAGCGGAAAACACGACGGTTTGTCCATTCGGAGCCCGCCTTGCCCAGTGGAGAAAGCGAAGGGAGGGCAGCGATTCAACGCCGCTTTCAGACCCGACCGCTGGCTACATCCGCGTGCTGGTGCCCTTGGTCAGGCCCATGAATGCGGATTCCAGGTCCAGTTCTTCCTCGTTGAACCGTCGCAGATCGATTCCGTTCTCGATCAGGAGTCGCGGCAACTCGTGGTACTCATCGACCTCTCGTTTCAGGACGACACGAATGGCATCGTCACCCATTTCGCATCCTTGGACCTTGTCGTGTGGTTCCAGCAGTCGTGATATTTCGGCTAGCTTTTCGCGGTTGGCGGGTTGGACCACCAGAACAATGTGTTCTCTTACCATGCGAATGACTTCCGCCTTGGTGGCGTTCTGCTTCAGTTCGCCTTTGTCGATGATGCCGACCTTGTTACACACGTCGGCAAGTTCAGGAAGGATGTGGCTGCTGACCACAATGGTTTTTCCCATTTCCCCGAGTTTGCGAAGCAAGTTCCGCATCTCAATTCGAGCTCGTGGATCAAGTCCGGACAGAGGTTCGTCCAGCAACAGGACTTGGGGATCGTGCAGCAGCGTTCGAGCCAGTCCCAGGCGTTGGGTTTGACCGCGCGAGAGTGTGTTGGCGAAGGCATCGCGTTTGAATTCCAGGTCGACCACGTCGAGCATCTCGTCGACACGTTTGCGCCTAGCCTCCCCGTTGATTCGATAGGAAGCCGCAAAGAACTCCAGGTATTCGACCACCGTCATGTCGTCGTAGACCCCAAAGAAGTCGGGCATGTATCCGACGAGTCGCCGGATCTCTTTTGGCGCTGTGTGAACGCTGTGATTGCAGACGTAGGCCTCGCCCCAACTGGGTTCCAAGAGCGTAGCGATGATCCGCATGGTTGTCGTTTTTCCCGCACCATTGGGTCCGATAAACCCAAACAGATCGCCGGGGTCCAAATCGAGATCAATGCTCTTGATGGCGAAGGCATCGCCATACTTCTTTGTTAAGTCGACAGTCTTGATCACGTGTAATTCAACGATGTGTGGGAAGGTTTAGCGGCGAACGTTCTCTACGGGCAGGACGACACGTAAGTAAGTGAGTGTGTCTCCGAGAACTTCCTGATTGGACTGGTCGGCGTCCGCGTTGGCATGTTGCAGGTTGGTGCAGCCAATCTTTGTAAGTGGTTTGGCAAGTCGACCCATGAGTATGCAGCGGTCATTGGCAAGGACGTGACTGAGGTCCAAGAACGTAAGTGAATCATGTTGAAGTGTTGTGTATCGTTCGCCGCCAACAGCGTCATGGAACATCAGCATCTCGGTGATTCTTTGAGGTGAGTCTCGGGATGCAGGATCCCAAGCTTCGTTCTCGGTTGCGCTTTCGAGTGCGACCTGACGCGTCAGTTGCCAGCGAAAAGGTTTTTGTCCCAAGGAATCCACCGATGCAACACGAGCACCAGAGGGAAAACGTGTTGGCAAGCGGTAAGCCCAGTTTCGATAGACCAGCAGTCCATCGAGCAGGTCCAGCGGCAATGGATTGACGAGCTCGCCGTTCAATAGCTCGCTGCCAGCACGGTTCTGCATCACCACCTCTTGCTGCAGTTTGGGCGTGAACCAAAATCGCGTGAATACACCCTTGCTACTGCGGGAAGCCAACGGAAGTCCACGAAGCGAACTGTCTTGCCCTGAATCGGCGCCGAATGGCAGCTGATAAGCAGGCAATCGAGAGTCTTCGATCGCAATCTGGATGCCACCAAAAGACTCACCAGGATAGCCAAACGGGGCCGTGAATTTGTCGGAAATGTGATCGGAAATGGAGCTCAACGACGATTGTTCATCGACCTGTAGATCAAGGCTAGCGGCCTCATGAGAGTACAAGTAGCTGGCAGAGAAACCTCGACCTATCCCTTGGATCGCGTCGATGTCGAAGACTTCGATCCGATTGGCGTGAAGACCCAATGAATCCGTTTCGCTTCTCTCTGTTGCAATGCTTGGTTTTGACTCCATCATCAGAACCGCAGACAGGCCGATCGCGATGATCGGAAAGGTAAGCCAACCAAGCAGGGGTTTTCCAAACACGCGGTTGATCAGCAGGTAATCCAGGGGGCCGATTGCCGCGACCAACAGCATCAAGATTAGAGATACCAAGGAGAATCCGTAGTTGCGTCCGATCGAAAAATGATCCAGCGTCGTTCGCAACTGGCCTGCCAAGTCAGCGTAAGCGGTTGAGCGAGTGGTCTCCTGCGGTGATTGTTGGTCCGGGATCAAAATGCTTCCGGTCAACTTCGTGATCAGATCCATTCGTTCTGGCCAACCGGAAAAAGTGTCTTCTTCCAAATCGGCGGCCACGACCGTGATGCGGCCGAAACCAACGTTGTACTCCACCGCAACTGGAATGCTGACGCGTCGAGTGGTTCGACCCATGATCAAGATTCGTCCTTTGTCTTTCGGCAACCGAAGCGAGACAAAGCTTGTGAGCGGCGTTTGCGATGAGGTATAGGTTTCGACAGCAGACGGATCGACCTTCACCGTGTCGATCTCAGAGAGTGGCAGTAACTCTTGAAGCCAGGGTGCTGCATCGAGGAGTTTTGGGGCGCTTCCGCCAAGGGTCAACAGAACGCGACCACCATTCACAATCCACGACACGATGGCTTGGCGTTGTTTTTCGTCCAGCGTCGCAAGGATGTCGGCGCTGGATCCACCCAACAGCATCATGTCAACGCCATCGTATCCCAGCGGCGAATCGGGAAATCGATCGGCTTGCTTGGGCTTGGAGACCGCGATCAAAGCATCGCGATCAAGGAGTTCGTTGGCTCCAATTTTGTCAATCTCTAAGGCATCGCCGATGGCGACAATCCAAGGCATCTGCAATGGAATCATCGCCGGTCCTCGCGATGGGGAACTGGCCACAGGGAAGCGACCGTCGGCTACCGTCTTGTCTTGGTGACGAAGGATTGCCGGGGCTCCCTCGCTTCCAGGAATCGCGTAACCCCAGGCGTTGGCCTCGATACCACCGCTTGGCGTGTATTCGACCTGGACGCCATCACCGTCTCGTGTTTCGATGGTGGTGAATGCTTCTCGATAGCGGACTCCTGACCAGCGTCCGACTCGGTAGTGCCCCTCAATTCCAAACGAGATCGACGTCTCGTCGTTGCCACCGTCTTCTGCATGCGCATTGGAAATACTTCCCAAGATCGACAAAGCGATCAAGCACGGAAGGCAAAGGAGGTGAGAGGTGGAAAACATTCGGCTGGGGTCCAGCTAGGGTTTTTCAGAATTCGGGCATTCGCATACCAATCGACTGCATCCAGGGCAGCCATGTCCGTATTTGGCCACCAAGGCGGCATTCAAATCGATGTCAGCCACGTTGGCGATTGTTGTCAGCCAAGCGATCACATCGGCGAACTCCTCGGCCAAGTTTTCCCGATCATCCCCACGCAGGGCGGATGCGAGTTCGCCAATCTCTTCCATCAGCCACATGAAAGTTCCGTCAACGCCTCGAACAGCGTCTTTCTCAAAGTACATCTGGCGAATGTGCTGCTGCAGATCAACAAAAGTCAGCGATTCTTGAGGACCCGCTTCGGCGGGGGGATCTTGGTCAGGTTCAGAAGATGGCATGCAGTTTTTCGCCATTAGGGTGGCGGAAACGAAAATGAAGTGATCAATTGCGGGGGGCCGCTTCAAGCCGTTTTCGTCAAAGAATGGCCAAATCCGCGGTCCGTTGATCGGCAGCAAGATATCCGGCTGCACGATCACACGGTAGTCAACTACAGTGTTCGCGGTCGTTTGGTTTTCCGTTTCTTTCCGTCTTCATCAACGATTTTGAGTTTCCTTGACAGATTTGCCTGGCGAGCCGAATCAACCTTTAGCGGGGAATGCCGATTCCCCGAGCGCGGCAGCTGTCGAAGGCTCATCCGAAGCCATCGCTTCGAGCAAGCCGGATGAGACTCGGCCGGGACCTCCCAAAGACGCTGATTTCCATCACTATCCCTTCTATTCTCCCCGTTTTTGGCATGGCATGCTGCCGCTCACATGGCTGCGATTGCTGGCCAGCGGTGGGTTCAAGTTCCATCCGTCACGATTACCGATGGTGATTGGTGTCTCGCTAACCACGCCAATGACCTTGTTGCTCAGTTGGATCCAGCGAATCTGGTTTCGACGACGATTGGCCGAGGCAGAGTTACATGGCCCACCGGTCTTCATCGTGGGGCATTGGCGAAGCGGAACAACGCTTTTGCATGAATTGATGGTTCGGGACGAGCGTTTGAGCAGTCCGTCCACCTTTCAGTGTTTCGCGCCGTCACACTTTTTGGTTTCCGAGTGGTTTTTTCGACGCTTCGCTGCTTGGATGTTGCCGGGGAAACGCCCGATGGACAACATGGCCGCTGGTTGGGATCGCCCCCAAGAAGACGAATTCGCGATGTTGACCTTGGGTTTACCTTCGCCCTATCGACGAATTGCTTTTCCGAATGATCCACCGGTCGACATGGAATACCTGGATTTTGACGGGGTTTCGGGCCAGGATACCCAGAGGTGGTTGGGTTCTCTTCGGCGGTTTCTGCTGACCGTCAGTGTGGCAACCGGACGGCCTTTGATCATCAAGAGCCCAACACATACCGGGCGAATCGGCTTGTTGGCCAAAGAGTTTCCTGAGGCGAAGTTCATCCATATCACCCGAGATCCTCGCAGTCTGTTCCCATCGACCTGCCGGCTATGGCGAGGACTGGACGATGTGCAAGCGCTTCAGAAGCCATCGCACGAGAACATTCAACCCTATGTGGTCGAGTGTTTGACTCGCATGTACAAGGCTTTTCATACGCAACGTGAGCAAGTCGAATCGCACCGATTGATTGATGTTCGTTACGAAGACTTGGTCAAGGATCCAGTCGGAACGCTGAAGCACATTTACAAGACTCTCAAGTTAAGCGACTTTGAGGCGGTTGAACCTGTGCTTGAGGCATGGGTGGAATCAGAGCATCGAAGCTACAAGGCGAATCAACATCGCTTGCCGGCCGAGCAAGAATCGCGAATTCAGTCGGCCTGGAAAGACTACTTTGAAACCTACGGATACAACTGATGATCAATCTTCGTCCCTTTCAACTTGCAACCTTGTTGGTCGCCGCGATACCAGTGTTGGTCATGTTCCCCGGTTGCAAACGCGGATCAGAGCAAGCTGCCGAGCTTACACCAGCCAGTGACTCTACAGCTGAGGAGCCTGTTCAAATTGAGCCTCAGTCTTACGAAGCGAGCGCCGAGGAAATGTTGGGGGCTCGCCTCTCAGAAGAGGAAGCCGCCCAAGGGTGGATACGCCTGTTCGATGGTCACACTTTGTATGGATGGGAAATAACGGGAGCGGCGAACTGGCGCGTCGAAGACAATTCGATCGTGGTTGATGGCGGAGCACGTTGTCTGCTGTGTACCTCGGTTCCGTGGCAAGACTATGAACTGACCTTGGAGTTCAAAGCCGGTGAGGAAACCAACAGCGGAGTCTTTTTGCGGACACCACTGGAACCGGAGGATCCAGCCTTGGATTGCTATGAGGTGAACATCGCACCTGATGACAATCCATTTCCTACCGCTGGCGTGGTCAAGCGACAGAAGGCTGAGACGAAAACAAAGCAAGCGTTTGGCGAGTGGCGAACCATGAAAATGCTGATGGACGGCAAGCAATTGCAGATCACCGTCGATGGTGAACTCGCCTGTGACTACACAGATACGATCGGACTTGCCGCCGGCAGAATCGGCCTGCAACACAACAGCGGCCGAGTCGAATTCCGCAACATCCGTCTACGTCCTTTAGGACTCGAAAGTCTGCTGGATGAAGATCTTTCGAAGTGGAAAAAGTACCCAGAAATGCCGGGTGAGTTCACCACAACGGATGAGGGTTGGATGCACGTCCAAGGTGGTCGAACACAGTTGGAATCCACGCAGTCCTATGACGACTTTGTGCTGTTGAGCGAGTACAAATTGCCCAAGGCTGAAATGAATTCTGGCCTCTTCTTTCGCTGCATTCCTGGTGACGTGATGATGGGCTATGAGTGTCAGTTGAGCAATGAAATCAAGGACGGAAATCCGTTGACGGCGGCCGATCATGGGACCGGCGGGATCTTCAAACGCCAAGAGGCTCGGGTTGTTGCCGGCGAACCTGGTAAGTGGGCGACGGTCGTGTTGGTGGCGCACCGAGAATCGATTGCAGCTTGGGTCAACGGCGTCCAAGTTAGCAACTGGTACGACGATCGAAAGCCGCATGAGAATCCTCGCAAGGGACTGCGGTTGGATGCCGGCACGATCATGATTCAAGGGCATGATCCAGGTACCGACGCGCTGCTGAAACAAATCAGCATCGCATCGATAGCCAAAGCTCCGACGCCGGTTGAAGAAGCGACAGCGGACGAGTGACCTAGCTCATTTGGGGAAATCGATAAGCGGCTGTGCCGTCGATTCGTCGAGATCTTCATCGATACCAATGTCAAGTTCCGGATCGTCCCATCCGCCGCCCATCGCAAGTTCATCCAGTCCGTAAACGGAGTCGGCTTCCACCCCAAAGTTGTCTTCGCCGACAGACTCTTCCAGTGTCGCGATGATGTTGGCGACGTCTAAATCCGTTTCGTTGGGGCCTGCGCAAAAGAACGGCTTGCCGTCTTGATCACCGAACTCAAACGTCGTCTTGCATTCGCTGGGATCAATGTCGCCCCAGATCGACGCGTGTTTCTGGTAGCCCGCGCAGGGATCAAAGCCTAGCCGCTCCGCAAAACTAATCGCGTCCTCCACAAGTTTGCGAGCTGTTGCTGGACTGGCCGGCCGAAGCTCCTCGGCTTCGCCCAAATATTCCAATATGTCAGCCAGCTTGGAGGGGAAAATGAAGTTCGCGTGAACATTCTTGACTCCCAAGCACATCGCGTCGACAAGGAAACGAATGCATCCAAGCCGACCATCGGACATCCGCCGGGTGATCATCACTGTGCCCAGGCGATGTTCGGAATCAAAAAAGGCACTGCTGACGAAACAGCGGTCGACTTGCCCTTGGCAGGCCATCTGAAATTGGCCAGCAAACGAATGCATGACATTCTTCTGCCTCGCAAGTTCTCTTTTCTTTGCGATCTCCTTACTCCGTTTTTTTGCGAGCTTTTTCTGGCGGCGCTGTTCTTTGCCTGACATGGTCAGTGACTTTCGATACGTACTTGGAGAGTTTCTTCCGTGCGGAAGAGTATATTCCTGCATTCGATGCAACACAGGGTGGTTTCAGATTCAATGCGTTACTTGCTTGGGGCCTTTGTGCCCACGAGAATGATCCTATGAACAGCGCGGAAACGGTATGTGAATCTTGCGAGATGCTCCGGGAAGAGAATCGACTTCTGCGGAGCAAACTGGAGACGCTCACTAACCCATCGATATCCCCGCATTGGTTGGCATGGTCGTTTGGGCTAGCAACCGCGCTGAGCCTGGTGGTTTTTCCGATTTTCGCCTCGGGGGCATTTCTGGACTACGAGGGCTGGCAGAGTGCCCTTTATGGTTGTTCGATGTCTGGCCCATGGACCCAGTTTTCGATCCTAACCTGTTTTTGCGTACTGCTAGGTAGCAGTCTCTGGAAACGGGTGTTGATTTACATCGTCGTGGTGTTTGTGCTGTACCAGGGCTGGGGCTTTGCAGAGCGTTTTGGTGATGGAGAAATCGAACCGCTAGTCTATTCAGGACCTTTCGCGGCTGCCCTGATCACCAGTCCAGTTCTGTTGATGCGTTCTCTGCGACGTTGGCAAATTTTGCATCACTCTGATTTGCGTGAACCCGCCCCAACATCCATCGCATCCTATTTTGTGCTGACACTGTTCTGTGGCGGATGGGTCAGCCTGCTGTCTTGGCTTCCAGAAAGTGCCACAGATTCTTGGCTGGAAGAAGATCATGCGTACCTGAAATTCACTTCAAGCTTACTGGTCGGGGGCATGATCATCGGACTGATTGTGCCACGATTTCTATTAGCGGCACAAACCAACTGGCGAACGCTCTGTGGTTGGCTGCCTATTGCCTGGGCAATTTCGCTTCTTGGTCCGCTGTTCTGGGCAATGGAGGATGGTTCTGGCGAAGAACTGCTGTATGCATCGTTGGGATTCGCCTGGCAGGTCAGCTTTACGATCTGGTTTGTGCTTGCCACGCTCGCCTTCCGGGTTTTTGGTTATCGGCTGCAAGCGAGCAGCTAGCCGGCATTCAACAACGACACGTTCTTAGGGTTTGGCCTGTGCCGCGAAAGCTCGCAACGGTTTTGGCAGCGGAAACTTGACCGATTCTTCGCGTACCTGTTTCAGCTCGACAGTTGCGTCAAACTTCTCGACGAGGCAATCAATCGTCGCTTGCACAACAGATTCCGGGGCGCTAGCGCCAGCGGTGATCAGCACGGTTTGATCTTTTTCGAACTCATCGAGGTTCAAGTCCTGTGGTCCATCGACCAGAAAGGCAGGTTTGCCGTCTTCGGCGCCCAATTCACGCAGACGCTGACTGTTGCTGCTGTTTTGACTTCCCAGCACGATGATCACGTCCGCATCATCACTCAATGTGCGAACCGCTTCCTGGCGGTTCTGCGTCGCGTAGCAGATGTCCTCTTTCGGCGGGCTCTCGATCGTCGGAAAACGTTGACGCAAGCGGCTGATGATTCGGTTGGCGTCATCGACGCTAAGCGTTGTCTGTGTCAGGTAGGCGAGTTTCGTCTCATCGGCGATCTGCAACTGATCGACGCCGGCTTCATCTTCCACGAGAACAATCGCTTGGGGGGCTTCTCCCATGGTTCCGATCACTTCATCGTGTCCTTCGTGACCGATCAAGATAATTGTATAACCATCCTTCGCGTACTTGATGGCTTCCAAGTGAACCTTGGTGACGAGTGGGCAGGTGGCATCCAGAGCCGTTAGCTTTCTGGCTCGCGCTTGCTCACGGATCTCAGGTGAAACACCGTGGGCGGAGAATAGAAGTACGCTGTTTTCGGGAACTTCGTCGATGCCGTCGATGAACACGGCGCCTTTCTCACGAAAACTGTTGACGACGTATTGGTTATGGACGATCTCGTGATACACATAGACGGGGGGGCCGAACTTTTGCAGGGTCAGGTCCAGCGAGTCGATCGCCATGTTCACTCCGGCGCAGAAGCCTCGTGGTGCAGCCAAAATGATTTTCATTCGATTTCCAGTGATTCGGTGAGTCAGCATTGAACGCCCGACAGGATAACCGCGAGGCGTCCGGATCGTCTAACCAGGGTCTGTCAGTTTCTGCCAAAGAGCTTCAGGAAGCACAGGCTGAAACGCGGCGGATTGCCAGATCTAGGCGAGAGAACTTTGTTGTTGCAAGCGTTTTCCTGCCGCGAAAGCTGCGTCAGCATTTTTACAACGTCTACGCACTTTGCCGAGTGGCAGATGAGTTGGCCGATGAGACACCCTCCCCTGCTGTAGCGTTGGACCATTTGGAGGAGTATCAATTGCAACTTGACGATGCGTTCGCTGGACGCCCGCAGGGGAGTCTGTTTGTGGCTCTAACGCATACGATCCGGCAGTACGATCTGGCCAAGCAATCGTTTGACGACTTGCTCACTGCCTTTCGACAAGACCAACAGGTGACTCGATATGCAAACGATGGTCAGCTTGATGCCTATTGTCGATGTTCGGCGAACCCTGTCGGTCGGATCGTGCTGCAGTTCGGCGGTTGCCTGGATGAACGAAACGGCCAGCTGTCAGATCGAGTCTGCACGGGGTTGCAGCTTGCCAACTTTTGGCAGGATGTAGCGCGTGACTACCAGATCGGTCGGATCTATCTACCCACCGATGACATGAGTCGGTTTGGCGTCGTTGAAGAGATGTTGGTCGCACCGACCACACCCGTCGAGCTTCGCCAGCTACTTGCCAGTCAATGCAATCGCGCCGAAGAACTCTTGTGTAGTGGTTTGGAGCTAGCGCGTCTGGTTCCTGCCTGGTTGGCGAAGGACGTCATGCTATTTACCCATGGTGGCTTGGAAACGCTGAACGCGATCCGTGCGATCGATTATGACGTGCTATCCACAAGGCCAGTGGTTTCGAAGTGGAAACAGGCTTCTCTGATGTTGCGAGCTTGTTTGAATCGCCTTTGAGGATCGAGACGTTTTTCGGTCAAAATGTGATTCTCGCAGGATTGTTGGGCTGAGTTGCTATTCTATGGGAGACATGTCCCAGGAAATATCGACTTCCGCGAGTTACCGCCACGTTCGTCGTATCTGTCGACAGAGTGGAAGTAACTTCTACCGATCCTTTTGGTTGTTGCCTCGACCAAAGCGAGAGGCGATGTGCGCGCTCTATGCTTTCGCGCGAACAACGGATGACTTGGGCGATTGCCAAGAGCCATCAGTTCTCCGAACGCAGTGGCTCCAGTGGTGGCGGCAGGCTGCGCACATGAACCTCGTTCAGGAAGGCCGTTCGCAAAAGATCGTTCTGCCGGGCAACTTGGGCGATGGTCAAAGGGGGGCGCCGATCGATCTTCATCAACGCGCGAATGAAATCTTGCCAGCGCTCCGCGACAGCATGCATCGATACACGATACCTGACCGCTATTTTATGGAGATTGTGGACGGTGTGCTGGCGGATCAGCAGAAGACGCGGTTCGATACCTACGAGCAGATGGAACACTACTGCTACCTCGTCGCTTCGGCGGTTGGATTGGCATGCTTGCACATCTGGGAGTTCGACGAGCCCTTGCCAAATGCGGCAGCCGTTGATTGCGGAATTGCATTTCAATTGACGAATATTCTGCGAGACATCGCCGAGGACGCGCAGCGTGGACGAATCTACCTGCCTCGGCAGCACTATGAACAACACGGGTTGAGCGAAGACGATCTGTTGGCGCCCCGCCGCGACGACCGGTTGCGGTGTTTGGTGTTGGATGAAGTCGACCGGGCCAAACGCTTGTTTGATTCCGGCTGGTTGGTCTGGGACTCACTTCATGACGACGGCAGACCAATGTTCAGCATGATGTGGCGAACTTACCGAAGACTGTTGGACCGAATCGCCGAGAGCCCGGACGAGGTTGCTGTTCGGCGGATCAATCTTTCCAAGCGAGAAAAGTTTGGAATCGTGTCGCAGCATTTTTTCCCACCCATGTTTCGGCGTCTTCCAGTACCCCCATCGGAAGTCGGCGCCGCAGGGGCACGTTTGTGATTCCAGCTGTGCCTGAGAAACAGCTAGCCAAGCGAGTGGCAATTGTTGGTGCAGGTTTGGCTGGTCTGTCCGCTGCGGAGAGTCTGGCCCGGCAGGCGAAGGGAAAGTTGGAGATCATGCTGTTCGAGGGACGACGGCGACCCGGTGGAAGGGCGGGATCATTTACCGATCCCAACTCAGGGGAGACGATCGACTACTGCCAACACGTTCTGATGGGTTGCTGCACCAATGCGATTGGGTTGATTGAGCGTTGTGGCTTGATGAATCGTTTGCGACGTTACGACGCTTTGACGTTTGTTCATCCGCAGCATCCGCCGAGTCGATTTGCTGCGTCTCGGTTGCCCGCGCCACTGCACTTGGCTGGGGCGATTGGAGCCCTCTGCTATTTGACGAAGCAACAGAAACACGAGATTCGGCGCGGGCTCTTCCGTTTGATGCGCTGCAACAAAGAAGAGCTGGCTTCACAGACTGCGGGTGATTGGTTGCGAGCGAACGGGCAGAGCGATGAGACCATTGGAGATTTCTGGGATGTGATCTTGGTCAGTGCGCTAGGCGAGCAAAGTGATCTGGTTGCCATGGGGCCTGCTAGGAAAGTCCTGATGGACGGTTTTGCGGCCGCCAAGGGGGCTTCTGACTTGCTTGTTCCAGCGGTTCCCCTATCGGAATTGTTTGGGCAAGGCGTCAGTCAAGCTGTTGCCCAGTTGGGAGTGAATCAGCGGCAAGCATCGATTCGACGCGTTGCGTTTGACAGCGAGAATGCGGAGGCCGTAATCGAAGCCGCTGATGGATCCAGGTACCAGGCTGATCATGTGATCATTGCTGTGCCTTGGCATAGCACTGCCAAAATGTTGTCGGATCTGGCATGGGACGGACTTCGGCAGTGCCAATCGTTTCGGCCCTCTTCGATCACAGGAATTCATCTGTGGTTCGATCGTCCGATCACAGAACTGCCTCATGCTGTGATGGTGGGATCAGCCGCACAGTGGCTGTTTCGTGATCCGCTGGGAAATTCTTCATCCGGCCCGTCAGACGAGTATTACTACCAGGTCGTGATCAGCGCGTCGGGCGAGTCCGGTGCGTTGAGCAAAGAAGTTCTGCTGGAACAGGTGCTGGGGGAAATTCGAGCTGTGTTTCCTCAGGCAGCCGACGCTTCTTTGATCCGAAGCCGGATGGTCTCTGATCCTCAGGCTGTTTTTTCGATCACCCCAGAAGTTGAGGCTCTCCGCCCGCCGGCCCGCACTGCCCTGCCCTGGTTGCACCTGGCGGGCGACTGGATCGCCACGGGCTGGCCGGCAACCATGGAAGGAGCCGTGATCAGTGGCCGAATGGCGGCCTCAAGTTTGATGGAACAAGAGTTCGGTCAGCGAGTCACGGTCGATCCTGGTCTGCCCCGCGGTTGGTTGGCAGACCGAATGATCAAGTAACTCACGCTAGCTACGCGCGAAGTCGTTGGCTCAATTCACTGACCAAATCATCGATTTTGACGCGTGACTGTTCGCAGGAATCGCGATCACGAACAGTGACTGTCTTATCGGTCAGCGTATCGGTGTCGACGGTGATGCAATACGGCGTGCCGGCTTCGTCTTGGCGACGGTAGCGTCGACCTACGGCACCTTTCTCATCGTAGAAAACGGTCATGTGCTGTTTCAGCTCGCCGTAAATCTCCTTCGCGATATCCGGCATGCCTTCTTTCTTAACCAGCGGGAAGACGGCAGCCTTGATAGGAGCGAGTCGTGGGTGCAACTTCATCACCACTCGGTCTTCGTCGTTGACCACGTCTTCGGTGTACGCTTCGCACAAAAACGCGAGCGCTCCACGGTCCGCGCCGGCTGACGGTTCGATCACGTGAGGAACAAATTTCTCATTGGAAACCGGGTCACGATAGCTGAGATCTTTTCCGCTGCCGCGATACTTTGGCTTGCCTTTCTCGTTCAGTTCGACCGTCATCGGATCCGTATCCGGATTCAGCTTGCCTTCCATGTGGCTTCGCAAATCGAAGTCACCACGATGAGCGATGCCCTCGAGCTCACCGTATTCGCCTTCGGGCAGGAACGGAAACGCGTATTCGATGTCTGCGGTCCCGACGCTGTAGTGAGCAAGTTCCTCGGTGTGATGCTCTCGCATGATCAGCGACTCACTGGAAAGCCCCAGGCCGGTGTACCAGGCCATGCGGCGATCGCGCCAGTAGCGATACCACTCTTGCGATTGATCCGGATGGCAGAAGAATTCGATCTCCATCTGCTCAAATTCTCGCGACCGAAAAGTGAAGTTTCGCGGCGTGATCTCATTCCGAAAGCTCTTGCCAACTTGGCCAATTCCGAACGGGATTTGGACACGGCTACTATCCACCACGTTCTTGAAGTTGACGAAGATTCCTTGTGCCGTTTCAGGACGCAGGAAAGTCACATCGTCCTCTCCGCCCAACGCACCAAGCGTTGTCTTGAACATCAGATTGAATTCACGTGGCTCGGTCAGCGTATCCAGATTCTTGGCGTCCGGGGCCAAGACTTCTTTCGTCGAATCCAGCTTGTCCAGTGTCAGCGATTCGCTGCCAATGGTGATTTCGTCCGCATTCTTCGGCCGCAGTTTGAAGAATTTCATTCCGCGACGGCGGACTTCTGATTCTTCTTGCTCGATCTCTGCCAGGGTTGAAACAAAGATCTTTCGGTCCTGGTACTCCACCCACCGACCGCGAACCTGATCAAAACGATACCGTTTCTTCGATTCGCGACAGTCCACCATGTGATCATGAAATAGGTCGTAGTGACCGCTGCACTTCCAGACCTGGGGATGCATGATGATGGTTGAATCCAAGCCAGCCATCTCGAAAGTACCTGGTGCATTGGCGGGCAATAACTGTTCGTTATGACCGGCAATCATGTCGTGCCACCAAGCGTCTTTGAGATTTCGCTTGAGCTCAACGCCCAACGGGCCATAGTCCCAGAACCCCTGAATACCGCCGTAGATCTCACTGGATTGAAACAGGAATCCACGTCGCTTGCACAGCGACACGATCTTTTCCATCGATTTCATGGTGGCTTTCTTGAAAGTTTGCGGGAGACACCTACGGCCAGACACGTTCGGCCGTTGTGGAAGTTGCAAAATGTAGAGTTTTTCGACAAGAAGTCGAAGGCGTGCTTGCGACCGGAATTTCGACGAGACTCGTTTCGGGCACTCTGCCATGAGAATCTCGTGGCGTCGAGTCGCCCACGATCAGCGCCGAAATCTCCGAGCGAGTGGGCCTAGTATCGGCGAATGAAGCCGCTTTCGGCCCCAGCTTGGCTTGCGATTTGAGTCGGAGAATTCGCCATCGTGGCCTCGAGATTTGCACTGATTTGCCGACTCAGCACGGCAACTCTTTCGGCGGCCAGCGGCTGGAGATTGTTGATTGCGAGGCTGCGTTGGTAGTTTTGGAGTGCCTGGTTCAAGTCACCGGACTGCTCTCGAAGACGTCCCAAAGCCAACCAGGCACGGGAGTTATTCGCATCCAATTGAACGGCATCTTCCAAATATTTCTGTGCGGTCGATCCGTCCGCGGCCTCTTCATAGAGTCTGGCCAGTTCGATTCGGGGTTCGGCGAATTGAGGGCTGTCTGCAGCCCAGTTTTTCATCAAGGCAAAAGCTCGGTCCGGGCGTCCCGTATCAACCAACAGGACCGCCAAGCCGCGGTGACACTCGACGTGATTGGGATCGTGGTCCAAACATTCGTTGTAAAGAGCTTCGGCTTGGGTCAGCAGTTGAGTGTCTTTTCGCTGATTTCCCAGCCGATGATTGGTGGCTGCCAAGTTGTAGTAGCCATCGGCGTTGGCTGGATCAGTGGTGATCACTTTCTGAAACTGCTGAAGAGCGGCTGAGAACTGGCCCTGTTCATAAAGCCGAGCTCCGGTCGCATTTTGTCCGCTGGCCGCCCATTGACACCCAGTTGACGACAGGGCTACCCCCGCCAGGGCTATGGTGAGCGTCGATTTCCACCAGGAGATCAGGCTGCTGAGCCCCGTCTTTGGAGCATCATTTCTCGCGCAGCGAATGGATTTGCTTGAAATTGGGGTTTGATTTGGTGACAGATCTTGCGAAACAGCCATGAGACGAGTCTTCCTGAAGCTGGCGGCTTTTGGCCGTGATTTGGCGGTTTTCTGACTCATCCGTGAGCCAAGCAGGGGGCGCCAAAGGGACCGTTGGTCTCGGGACGGTATCAGCCGAAGCTCAAACCTTGCAATACCGGAACTTTTTGCCATTGTTGACCGTCAAACACCGCTGGCGTTCAGCTCTGGGCCGCTACCCCGTACAATCGTCGCAAACCAACCTAAACCCCGTCCCTCAGACGATTTTCGTTGCTAAGTGAGCAGTCCTAACTACACTCCAAAACTGGTTCTAGCTTTGGAAAACCGCACTCATCATTGATGTAACTCCACGTCCTTTTCCACTGGGTCTCAGCTTTTGAACTTCACAAATCTGGGCTGACACCAAATTCCAAACCAAGCGTAGGGTCCTGCGACGGACCGAATGACTCACGCTTGAACCGTTGACAACTATCTGCCTGTCACACCGATTGGCACCTGAATACCGAGGCTACTTGATGACACCTCCTGATTCGCGCGATCGCAAACTACGACCTAGTCGAACCTCTGCGGAGCGCCTTCGAGACCGACGCCGGCGCAAGGACCGCCGACTGATCACTGAGTCGCTGGAGCAACGTCAGTTGTTGGCGGGGCCAGACTTGATCGGAATCCAGCCCAATGAAGGGGCGCTGATTCTCTCCAACCGTTCGAACGTGCTGAATGTTTCGCCGCGCGAGTTGGTGTTCCACTTCGATGACGAGTCGGATCTTGACCCGCTGAAGTTGGCCGAAGGGATTCGCATCACGCGAGCAGGTGCCAACGCTGGGTTCGAGTCTGCCACGGCAATCACTGATTTGTCCAGCAGTGGGCAGATCCAATTGGAATTCCGCGCGAGCATCACTGGTGCTGCTGGAAACGGAGTCGAAGTTCGCGTGGGCGCGACCGATCGAGGAAACAACTCGTCGCAAGTGGTTGGTGTCACGGTCAACGCAGCTGATCGAATTGTCGAATTCGATTTGAACAGCAATGCACTGCGGACTTCGACGGTTCGCGATTTGATCTCGGCTGTCGAGAACAACACCGCAGCTAGCTCTCTGATCGAAGTCGTCCAAGTCAGTGGCCCATCGTTGTTCCCAATTGGCCAATCGTTGGGTGGAAGTCGGGTTGATGTCGAACTGGCGGGCGCGAATGCCGCGCAGTTCGAGACAGATCTGGGAACCGGCAACCAAGTCTTGACGCGATTCGTTTCCACTGAGAGTGGTGCCGATGGCGTTGGAACGGGTGTTTCGGTTTCGGTTGGCGGCACGCTCACGCGAGTCGAGTCCACTGGCGCAAATGTGCAGGTCACGTTGCCAACAGGTGCCACCGTTGCGAACCTGCTTCAAGCGTTGAACTCAGTCGATGAGGGCGAACGCAGGGTGTTCGCTCAGTTGCAGGTTGGCAGTCCGAACACGGTTCTGACCTCCAACTCCTCGTTCATTCTGGTTGGCGCCAGTGACACCGTCGTCGAGCCAGGATTCATTGGCCTGGGCGATTCCCCCCATGAAGTCGTGTTTCGCTTCGCCGAAGAGCTGCCTCAGGATACCTATCAGATTGATGTCTTCGGCGCGGGCCTTGATGCGCTGACGAATGTCAATGGCGAGCCCGTCAACGATGGCCAGAACTTCACTCAACAGTTCACCTTGAACCGCGCGCCGCAGATCGCAGCTGTTGTGCCGACACCCGTTCGCGTGAACGACGGAGTCTTGAATCCAGAGCTCAACGTGATCGAGGTTCACTTCAACAACGACTTGTTGGACGTTGCGACGGTAGAGAACGAGAACAACTATCAGTTGCACTTTGGCGGCGACACCGTCACCAACCAAGACGACTTTGTCGTTCGACCGAACTCGGTGACTTTTGATTCGGTTGCCAAAGTCGCGAGACTCCAATTCAGCAATGCCATTTCTCGCCTGATTCGTGACCCGAGCAATCCAACACAATTCTTGGGTGGCGACGTTCGATTGCGAGTGGGCTTTGAATCATCCATTCCAGTGGCACCGGTCAACGTGCCCATCACAGCGGATCCTGGTGATTCGTTCGCCAACGCAACGACCTTGGATCCGGTGGGATCAGTTGCCGGCGCAACTACCACGGTCCGAATCTCGGGGGAACAGATTCTCAATGAAGGGACTTTCGATCTCCAGTTTCCTGGTGGCAGTGATGTTCCTGGAGTTCGAAACATTCGACCAGAGGACATCACACGACTCGATCGAACTGTTCCCTTGGACGTGTGGCGACGCGAGGGTGATTCTGACAACGGAATCGCGACGATCTTTTACGACTTTCCAAGCGATTGGTTAGGCGATAATCCAAACCAAGGCCGGGCGGATGATCCGCAGATCGACAAGGTCTATCAAAACCTGATCACCGATCAGCAAAAACAGCGTGTGCGAGAAGTTCTGTCGTTGTATAGCCAGTACTTGGGCTTGCAGTTCATCGAAACCGGCCGTGATGAAAATGGCTTGATCCAAGATCCTGGGACGGGACCCCACATTTCGATCGCACTGGGCGAAATCTATGGAGCAACTTCACAAGATGGAAGCTCCGTTGGTGGGATCACCGTTGCGACACGACCGTTGGATCCGGTCACGGGTTTGACATTCATTGATGATGGCCGGCCCGATCCACTGAGCACACTCTTGGTGATGGACTTTCAGGACTTCGATGAGTCAGTCGACGATCAGCTTGGTGGCGAGTTCTTCCGCGGTGCTTTCCTGGGCGTCGGGCAGTTGCTGGGATACGGATACTCCGATCATCTCCCGCAACCTGTAACACAGGCGACTCGAACCGTTTTGAACCCTGGTGCCGACAACGAGGCCTTGTTCCCAAGCCCGTCGGACATTGTCAACGGTCAATTCTTGTTCCGTCCCGAGAGCAACGATATCGATTTGTATCAATTCGATTTGCAAGAGTCGGGAACGGTCAGTATTCAAACGATCGCCGAGCGGCTTGAGAGCGCCAGTTTGCTGGACACCTCCTTGCGTTTGTATCAAAGCAACGGAGACGGTTGGGTTGAATTGGCGGCCAACGATGACTACTTCAGTAACGATTCCTTGATCGAGTTGGAACTCGCTGGCAATAGTTCTTACATGATCGGCGTGAGTGCATCGGGCAACTCCGTCTACGATCCGTCGATTTCCGGGACGGGTATCGGTGGATTGAGCGAAGGTCAGTACGATCTGCAAATCACTTTCCGCGCCGACCAGCGAAATGGAATTTCCGATGGCGATGGTCTGTTGCTAGACGGAGATTTAGACGGACGTGCGGGAGGTGTGTTCGACTACTGGTTCCAGCCTTCGGATCCCGTCAACACGCTTTATGTGCATAGCGGAGTCTCAGGGCAGATCGGAGCCTTCGAGGGAACCACTGCCAATCCGTTCACGACCATCGGCGCCGCTTTTGCAGCAGCACAGCCTGGTGATCAGGTTCGTGTCGCCGGCGGTAGCTACTCGATCGGAAGCGATAGCCGTGGTTTGCCACTACAGTTTGGTGAGGTTCGGGACATCGAGGTTCCACAGGGCGTCCAGTTGGTCATTGACGCTGGTTCGACCTTCTTGATGCAGAACAGTCGCATCGGAGTCGGTAGCACGACCGATGCTGTTGATCGCAGCGACGCATCGATTCAGATTCTTGGGACGCCAGGCAATGAAGTCGATTTCCGCAGTTTCAGCAGCGTCCCTGACTTCAGGTTAGATAACTTGTCAGGACAGTCGGTTGCCAGCGGATTCCTGTTCACTGCTCCCAACCCGCTTAATGCGGAGGAACTCCGGTTGTTCCGCGCTGAGCGCGCGTTGACGTTCGGGCAAAGTTTCGTACTGACTTCGGACATGACGAATCTGGGCAGCAATCCTGCTCGAGCTGGAGATTGGGGCGGAATTGATATTCGCGCTGATATCGATGCCGCTGACGGTAGCCGCATCAATCCTGAAGAAGACTACGGCGTTTTCCCCAACCACATTCAGTATGCTGACATCCGGCATGGTGGAGGCGTGGTTGACATTGACGGACGCAACGTGGCTGTCAGTCCCATTGAGATGGCGGTCGCCCGTGCGACAGTGATCAACAGTCGGATCACGAATTCTGCCGACGCAGCGATTGCTGCGACACCGGATACGTTTGCCGAAACTCGTTTTGATGAATACCGTTTTCAGCGTGATGGAGCATTCACGCCCGATTACATGCGTTTGGGTCCACACATTCGTGGAAACGAAATCTTTGACAACTCGATCAATGGCTTGTTCATTCGCATCGAAACTCGCTCCGGCGAAAGTCTGGAAGACCTGGAGGTCAACGCACGTTTCGATGACAGCGATATCGTGCACGTCCTTGCCGAAAACCTGCTGATCGAAGGATCGGCCGGTGGTAACAACGCCAGTGTGGCTTCACCTAGCGTTTTGCAGGTCAACGTTGTCAATGGTTCGGTCCCCGGCAGTGTTCCCGCGAGTGCCGCTGGTTACGAGTATCGATTGACCTTCGTGAATCGTGAAGGCTACGAGTCGGAGCCAAGTGATCCGGTTTTGTTCACTCAGGCCGTCGCCGACAACAGTTCGATTGACTTGAACAACCTGCCTGCGTTGACAAACGAGTTGAGAAACGACGGCTTCATCGGTCGTCGACTGTATCGCTCACCCATCGGGACCAGCAACTTTGTTGAAGTTGCGCGATTGAACTCAAGTGACACGCGTGTGACCGACACCGCCGCCGATGGGCCCGCTCGTACACTTCGAACCGACGTTCAGTTCTCGCGGTTCGACCCAAGCCTGCGAATCGACCCCGGTACTGTCTTGAAGCTCAGCGGAGCTCGGATTGACGTGTTGCTGGACGGACACCTTTTTGCGGAGGGCACGGAGTCGTTGCCCGTCGTGATGACCAGCCTTTCGGATAGTCGATATGGTGCTGGTGGAACTTTCGAGACCAACCAGTTGGATGGAGCTGACGCGTCCTTGTTGCCTGGCGATTGGGGCGGCGTGTATGTCGCTTTCGGAGGCGAAGCTTCGTTGGATCACACCACGATTGCGGGTGGTGGCGGTTCCACTCGAGTGGAAGGTGGCTTCGGCAGTTTCAATGTCTTGGAAGTGCACCAAGGCGATCTTCGTGTGGCCAATAGCCGATTCGAAGACAACGGTGATGGACGAGGTTTTGTCAATGATCCGGACGACGTTCGCTCCGGGCGCGTTGGTCGCGGGGATAACGCTAGCGGAACAATCTTTGCTCGCGGCTCGCAGCCAGTGATCATCAACAATGATTTCGTGAACGGCAAAGGCCCAGTGATGTCGTTCGATATCAACAGCTTCACGTTCGCCGAAGAAGTCGATTACGGACGCAGCACTGGATCGCTTGATGCGATGGCGATCAACGGGAACAGTGGTCCATTGATCCAGAACAACCGCATCGGATCGACTCGATTCAATGATGTGGATCCGAACGATCCTACCAACCGCAATTTCTCATGCAGTGACGCGTTGCAACAGAATTCGGCAACCGATATCGACGGCAACATCATCACTTGTACTTTGAACGGTTTGGAAGTGCGTGGTGGTGCGGTAGCGACGGAAGTCGTGCTGGACGATGTTGATATCGTTCACATCGTTCGTGACACGATCGAAGTCCCCAATCAACACATCTACGGTGGTTTGCGGCTCGAGAGCGATGCACGCGGGTCATTGGTAGTGAAGTTTCAAAATCAAGACTTGGGCGTCGCTGATACCCTGGATCGCCGGCAGGCAGGAATCGTGGTCGGTGGAACGCTGGTCACTGCCGAAGATGAATTCTTAGACATCGACGATCGCATCGGTGGCAGTCTGCAAATCGTCGGCCATCCCGACTTCCCTGTCGTTTTGACCTCGCTGGTCGATGATACGATCGGAGCTGGGTTCACACCCGACGGACGTGCCAATATCGATACGGACAACAACGATGTTCGACGAGACGCCAATGGCGATCCGATCTTTGTGTTGACCAGTTCATCAGACAACGCTCCGCCACCACCTCCGGGTCTCCCGCTGAGTATCGAGTATGACCGAACGAACGCGGTCAACGCGGACAACGCAAACGTGATCGATGACGACGTTGATCAGTTCAACATCGGATTCTTTGAATCAGAAATCGAGTACGGTGGCCAGGTCGTGGACAATATCCGCGTCACCTATGACAACCGAGTTGCTCCTGCCTTGGGAGGACCCGGTCCTCTTGGGCCCCTGCAGGTCGCAAACTACGACTTTTTGTATACGACTTACATTGATGTCGATGCTCGGCCTCTGTTGACGAATCCACCACCGTTGCGGTTGGCGGATACGATGGGCGCGAACGGCCCTCTGCCGGTCCTGATTGGTGAGGACCGAGTTCGCAGTTCGGGTACCTTCGTGTTGGATGCGGTGGCAACCATTGATCCGACGGCCGCTGGGAATGCCAATCCGCGTCGATTGGTTGAGTGGACGGCCGAGTCGTTTTACATCAATAATCGTGCAACGCTGTACACGAGCCTGACATTTGAAACCCGAGATGGTGGTTCGTTTACAGACAGTCGAGTCCAAAGTGTCGAGGTCATCAGCTACCTTGATCAAGGCATCGATGCTGATGACCAGGACGTGCTTTATCAGAAAGGCACACCTGGGGATTCTGACTTCCGAGCACTCGCGATCAACCGTGATCCCGCCGATCGAAACAACGGTCCGCTGATTGGATTCAGTCATGGTGGCATCTACGAAAACGATCGTTTGAACCAAGATCAGGCAACCTACGTGGGTTGGATCGCCGACGATGCGGTGACCCTCGAGAACACGATTCTTCAGGATGCCTATTTCGCTACGATCGACGGAAACATTGATGCAGCGTTGGTCAACACTCAAGATCCACAAATCGATGACCAAACCGTTGGGACCGAGCCGCGTGCCCAAGACAACAACGGATTGTTTGGTTCCGATATCGGTACCGCTTTCGTTTGGGAATTGAACGGTGACTCTGACGAAGCCAAAGTGACCACGTTTGTTGAGTTTTTGCCGAGCGATCCTGTCAGTCCAACGATTCCAAGCCTACCTCCATCACTCGATGGCATTGGGACTTGGGACGGTGTCACGATTCGCGAAGCGGCCTCGGATGCCAACGTCTACATCTCCAGCGAGATTGAGCCTAGCAATCTGGGCAACGTCTTTATCAACGATACCAATCAGTTCAACACGCCTGGTATCAATGAGATTCCGGGGCAATCGCAGTTCTTGGGTGAACTGGCTTCCGAAGCCTCGGGAGGCGACAACGTTCGCCGACTTGGTTTCATCGTGGAAGGTGCGATCGCGGTTCCGAGCGATTTGGATGTATATTCGTTCATTGGTGAAGCAGGAACCCAAGTTTGGTTGGATGTAGACCGAACGAATAGTCGGTTGGATACGGTCATCGAGTTGATTGATGAAAACGGCAACGTGCGAGTGTTGTCGGATAACTCGATCGCTGAAGAAAAAGCGACGGGACCCACCGTCGTTGATAGCCGAGTGATCGCTCGCTCGCTGGGAACAGCCTTTGTCGAAACTGGTGCGTCCGATTCGTCGGTTCAAGACCTTTACTCGACCAACGCACGCGACCCAGGCATGAGAGTTGTACTGCCTGGAAATGTTGGGCAGCGATTCTTGTATCACGTTCGGGTTCGAAGTGGTAACGGTGGTGACCTGCTGGATCCAAGCCAAGTTCGTGATGGTCGTACCAGCGGTGCCTACCAGCTGCAGATTCGATTGAAGGAAGAAGACGTTTTTGCGGGAACTCAGATTCGTTACAGCGATGTGCGATTTGCCACCAACGGTGTGCAAGTGATCGGTGGACCAAACCACAGCCCACTTGTCGGCGATGAATTTGAAACGGCTGCACCGAACGATGTCATCACCCAAGCCCAGCGTTTGGGACTTTACGAATCGTTCTACGATGCACAAGACGAACTGTTCTTCAACCGAAATGCGAATCGTTCGTCTGGTGAAGACCCGTTGGGCAATCTGTTACTTGATAACCCAGCAAGTCCACTCGCGAGTGATCGACTTGCGAAGTCAATTTCCGGATTCGTTGATGGCGCAACCGACGTTGATTGGTTCCAGTTCGAGATCGGCTACGAAAAGCTAACTCGAGATTCGGCAGCACTGCTGTTCTCGACCGTGTTTGACGTCGACTACGCCGATGGAGCTGCTCGAGCGAACACCGCGATTTACGTCTTCAACGAGTTTGGCGAACTGGTGTTGATCGGAACAGACAGCAATATTGCTGACGATCAGCCCGGCGTTGACACCGATGTCTCTGACCTTTCGCGTGGATCACTCGATACGGGTGACCCGTTCATCGGTGCGGCTGAGTTGAGCGAAGGAACCTACTTTGTTGCTCTCGCCAACGAGAGTTTCCAGCCAAGTCAGTTGGATCAATTCTCGAACCCGGGAAGCGTGAACCCACTGTTGCGTTTGGAGCCAATCGATTCCATCACTCGAATCGTCGAGGACCGGATCTATCGTGAAACGCCTTTGGGAATCGTTGACGATACCGGCAACTATTTCATCGATGTGAACGGTAACGCGAGTCTGATTTCGCTTGCCGGGTCGAACTTGATCACTCAGGAACCGATCACGACTTCAACCGGCGATGTGATCCCTGTGGGTAGCTTGCTATCCATCGCTGGTGGCGAGGTGCAACGCGACCTCAACGGTGATCCCGTGGTGGTTGGTGTTGCCGGTGGCGGAACCGCTTCGGCACCGGAAGTCCCAGTGCTGTTTGATGGGGACTCGATTATCGAGCACGCCTTTGACGATGTCTTGTTGTACGTGAACACCGGCGTTGACTTGCACGTCGTCAATCCGTTCACGGGGGCCCGATATGTGAATAGCCTTGGGAACTTTGGCGGTGAAGTGATCAGCGATGTCGCGTTCCGAGCCAACGGTGAACTGTTTGGATACACCGACAACGTTCCGCCATTGGATGCGACCACTGAGTACGTTCGTATCGATACGTCCGATGCTTCGTTGACAACCGTAGGGACTCCAGGCATCACGACGTTCCATCTGACGAACTTTGATCCTACAAACCTGGTTCTTGACGCCAACAGTGACGACGGAATTCAGGTCGAAGCGATTGCAATTGGTGAGTTCCTCGGCAGCGAAGACGGATATTTCGTCGGTAACCGCCCTGACCCAACCCGCACAGGTTTGCAGTACACCACGAACATTCTTTACGACTTTGATGATGCAACTGGCCAAGTCACAGGTCCAACCTATGACCGCAGTCGGTTCGCTCCAGGTGCTGGTACGGATCCCCGAGAAGTGGGGCAGATTGACACCGCTCCTGCGGGCACGTTCCTGACACAGTTGGGAATCACCAATGCGTCCGAGATCAGTAGTGCCGGAACTGTTTTGCCAAGTCTGTTCGACGGTGACAGTTTCACCTTGTCGAATGTGACTGAGTCGGCCACCTTTGAGTTCGACCAAGGATTCACGATTTCTGCTGGCCTTCAGCCAGTGCGTGATGGCGAGTCGATCACCATTGATGGCGTGACGTTCGAGTTCAATGCTGGACAGCGATTGGAGTTCAGTAATCTACCGCAGACAGGATTCCTGGCTGGGACGACCGTGACGGTCGGTGACCTGGCAGGGACCACGACCTTCGAGTTCGTTACCTTTGGTCAACCAAGCGGGGGCAACGTTGCTGTTTCCTTGCTGGATAACCAGGGTGCCAGCCGAACGATCAATGCAGTCGTGAATGACTTGGCGAACCAAATTCAAACCAATGTTCCAGGAGTCGATGCCACCGCAACGGCTGCAGAAGTTGTGTTTGGTGTTGCACCAACAACGTTGTTGACCTCCGGTCAGGGCGTCGCAATTGTCGGAGACCCAGGGTTGCAGAATCCGGGCGCTACCGAAATCGTGGCAACGGGTTCGACGACTCGCGAGAACGTGATTCGGAGTCTGGCCGATGCCATACGGGATGCTGGCATTCCCGTTGCAGAGTCAGGTACTCAGTTGAGTTTGCCAACTGCGGCCACGGTCGTGATCGATCCAGACCCTACCCTTAATCTGACCACGCTGACTCAAATTGGCGCTCCGGGGGTGACGACCGGGAATATTCCGATCTTGTTGCTTCCTACCGATGATGCTGCCACCATCGCTCAGCGAATTGCGATTGCTGTTCAACAGGCAAGTGACAGCGGCGACTTGCCGAACGTGACCGCGATTCCGAACGGGCGTTCGCTGAATATCGCTGGCGGATTTGTTGTCAATGCGACGGGTAACCTTGTCGCCGGTGGATTGCCATTCGGCGGCCAGGTAACAGGCATCGAGATCGTCAATGATCTGCTTTATGCAGTGACGAGTGCGGGTGGTTTGTTTGAAGTCAGTTCAGGTGAATTGAACTCCAATGGAAATCGAACCATCGGTCGCTATGTGAATACGGCGACGGACTTGGTTGGTATCAACTTCACGGGCCTGCGGGCTGGACCGAAGTCTGTTGATGGTGGTGCTCTGAGCGATATCTTGTTCGGAATTACCGGAAGCGGTCAGATCTTTGCGTTCAACACACGCGGAGAATTGCAGCCTGTGTTCGCCGGCGGTCGTAGTTCGATCTCGACAGGTGTCGGCGGGGCACTCGGCCTCGACTTCAGCGTGGTTGATTTCAACCTCTGGCATGTCAGCGGTCAGCAAGGAAACGATCCGGGTCACGGAATCAATGAGTTATTCAATGATTCACGACCATCGGCCGGTGGCGGGTCATCACTCGCGTTCACTTACGAGAACATTGCGTTCGGTGGAAACTTTCCATCGATTGTCGAACGTCCAACGTTTGCACCTCGTTTGGACGGCACCACTTTTGAAGATAGCTACAACGTTCCTGGTGGCACAAAGGGTGTGATTCAGAGCAACGAATTCAGTCTCGAGGGTTACGCATCGGCAGACTTGCCAATGCTGTACTTCAACTACTTCATGGAGACCGAGGCGAATCCCGGGCAAGACGCTTTGCGGGTCTATGTCGTCTCAGACGATGGCGTTGAGCACTTGGTTGTTACCAACAATACCATTCTTCGAAACGGCATCGGTGACGATGAGTTCGACGATCCGTTTGCAGCGCCTGGCACCACCTATGATGATGCGATCGATGTTGATGTTCAGCGCGCATTCGAGACGGTGAATCAGCCAGTCGTGCCCGGTGTGCCGACGACCCAATGGCGTCAAGCGCGTGTTCCATTGGGTGAGTTCGCTGGAAGAAGCGGTTTGAGCTTGAGGATCGAGTTCTCCACTTCAGGAACCACACAGACGACTTCACCGTCGATCCGAACGATCAGCGGTGAGGCCTTGACCACGGCCGATAGCCTTGAGTTCACGGTCAGTGGTGAGACATTCATTCTTGAATTGGCCCCTTCGGTCACATTCCCTTCTGGTTTGGAACTTGCATCTGCCTATGCCGCTAGCGCGACTGATGCTGCCGTCCTGACGATTGATGGGCAAGATTATGTGTTGAACGATGGAACACGGACGATCACTACCGGGCAAATCGAAATTGATTTGCTTGCCGGTCAGCCGCTGGGTACGACTTTGGAAGACCTGAGCGCTGCAGCGGTCGCTTCCATTGTCGCGAATCAGGTGGGTGGCAATCTGGCTGGAAACTTGGTCGTGCCTAACTTCAATTTCTCAGATCTAGACGATGACCCGACGGTTGTGGGAAGAAATGATCTGCTCTTTGAAGCCACTCCACTGCCATACAGTGGTGGCAATCTCACGATCACCGGAAACGGTCGCTTGGGAACCGTTGACAGCGACCCATTGGTACCGCCAACCAATCTGGATGATGTGGATTTGGTTCGGCTAGACGTGATCAACGGAACATTGATCGAAGTGGACGTTGATCTGGATTTCGATCCCGGTTTGGACGCTGCGATTCGGTTCTTCGACGGAAACGGCGATGAGCTTCCAGCGATTCTCAATCCTGCCAACGACACGGTTCAAACCACCGCGACTGCGGACGGTGTGGTCTACATTGGTATCAGCGGTCTGGGCAACGAGAACTACGATCCGCGAATTCCTGGAACGTCACAGAACGGACAGATCGATTCCTACACCGCTAGCGTGAGCGTCACGTTGCCAAGCTCGATTCGTGCCGAAGGCAACACGGTTGAGTTTGTCGGTGGGCAGCAGTCGATCACGGCTTCGCCATTGCTGACCGTCGTTCCTACTGCAACGAATCCTGAGGCTATCTCGATTCCCGTGAGCCGATTCATGTCGGCTTCGGATGTTGCTGAGGAAGTACAGCGTGCTCTGGCCAATCGATTTACGTTTGGCAACATGACCGCGATTCCTACAGGCGGACCATCGATTCGCTTGCCAAGCTTCTCGATTGATGACACCGGGCCGTTTGTGAATGAGTCCGATCGCTATGCCTTTGGAGCAAACTTCCGAGCAGGTACTGCCAACAACGCGTTTGAGGGTGTCTATCTTGATGACTTCATCATCGGTTTTGCCGAGCGTGGAGAAGTTGCGACACGATCAAATCGGATCGATCCGCAGAACGTGCCCGATCCCGTGAACAACCCATTGGATCCGCCATTGCCGCTGACTGACTTTGTCACTTCAGTGCCATTCGAGAGTCCAGCGCCGCAGACGCAGCCAACCGTGACTGGCTCCTACCAGTTGGAGATTCGCGACGCGAGCGAATACGTCGCCAGCGGTGACATTGGATTGGTCGAGCAGCCCGTCGTTCTGCAATTGTTCGGTGGCGACCCGATTGTCGTTCCGATCGGCGATCGATTCTATGCGTTCCGCGATGGAACGGTCTTGGTGACGGACATCATTCCGAAAACAAGTCCTCTCCGTGCACAGCTCTCAGATCTGAATTTCCCGACCGTCGACATTTTCCAGAACTTGACGGGGACCCCGATTTCATTCGTGGATCCAGAGTCCGTCGGATTGGTTGAGCTGAACGATCAGCTTTCGCCTCTGAATCAGGACGTGTTCACTCCTTTGCCGGTCCAGGTAGATGCACGCTTCCGAACATTCGATACGAACGATCGTTTGGATAGTGGTTTCAGCGTTGTCGTTGGCTCCGGTGCCCAGTTGGTGGATGGAGCATCCTTCCAAATCGCTGACTCGCGAGGTCAGTTGACCTTCGAATTCGATAGCGACGGAGCTCCTGCAGATCCAGCTGCCGGAACGGATGGGCGAGTGTTCATTCCGTATGACAAATCGGACACAGCTGCCGAAGTTGCTACGAATTTGGTTTCATTGATCAATTCAAGCAACGTGCGAGCCTTGTTGGACGTCGAAGCAACTCGCTCGAATACATCCGTCGCAACGAATGGCTTTGACGATGCAGGTGTCAACTTCTACGGCGACATCAGTTTCCGTGAACTGGTGCCAGGCTTCGTGTCGACCAGCGGTTTTGAGCATCGTGGAGACACCAACCGAGATCGCGACGAGCAAGGCGTGATCATCATCGAGAACAGCCGGTTCTTGTTCAGTGCAGAGAGCGGAGTGGAAATCAACCGCGACGCCAACGCACGTGTGCTTTCGCCGGATCAGCGAGACGAATTGCCGGTTGCACTGACCTATCCAGCGAACCTCTTGGAACTGAACTCCGAAGGTTTGATTCCAGGTGTTGTCGTGCAAAACAACGTGTTCGCATACAACGCGAATACGGGAATCAACATCCAAGGTTTGACCGATGGTGGCGTGATCGTTGATAACGCCAACAATGTGGTCAGCACAGGAACAGTGGCAACGCCTGTTGGATTCGACCAAATCATCAACAACACGTTGATTGGTGGTGTGGTTCTGCCCGGTGATGAGCCCGGAACTCAGGTCTTCTCGGACTTCCTGTTCGATCGCGGCGGAATCTCATTCGCTGACGAGATCGTTTCTGCGAATCTCGGACCAGACGTCGACTCTGATTTTGCGAACCTGGAAGTGTCGCTCAGTTCCGCAGACTGCTCGGGCCACGGAGTCGAGCCTGCCAATGGCCGTTTCACGACTTCCTTGGGGACAGGCGGATCAATCACTTATCGATTCACCGACAACTTGCTGACCGGAAACGATTCACCGACAGAAGACTTGGTGATTTTTGAGACCGGAACACCGGAGCAGGTTCGGGTCGAGATCAGTCGTGATGGCATCGAGTTCTTTGAGGTCACGACGATCGATGGAACGCCTGCTGATTCGCTTCGTCGCGAAATCGACTTGGACCGATTCGGATTCGACTCCAACGACCGATTCGCTTACGTGCGTTTGACGGACTTGGATTCGGATCAGGTTTCTGATCAGTTCGGTGCTGCGGGTGCGGACATTGACGCGGTCGGTGCTGTGTCAACTGTTTCAGCTTTCCAATACACGCCTGGTTCGCAGGGAATCGTCGTCAACGAGAACGCCGCGCCAACATTGCTGAACAATATCGTTGCCAACTTCCAAACTGGCATTGCGATTAGCGGCCCGAATGCAGCGAACCCAGAAGACATCGATGTGTCACGTGACCTGACGGTCATCGGTGGTTCGATATACTACCGCAATACGTTTGCTGCCCAGGGACGTGATGACGCCTCAACCGGGTTGTTCTCGCAGACACCTGATCCGTTCCAACAGATCTTCGTTGATCCAACACGGTTGATTTTCTCGCCGCAGGATCACGCACCATCGATCGATAGTGCGATCGATTCCTTGGAAGATCGTGCGTCACTTCAGACCGTACGATCCGCGATTGGCTTGAGTCCTGTTCCAATCTTGGCCCCAAGCTTGGACTTGAACGGTCAGTTACGAGTTGACGATCCAGATGTCGATTCTCCGGTTGGTGTCGGGCAGCGAGTGTTCAAAGATCGCGGAGCAGAAGATTCTGCCGACCAGACAGAACCGCGTATCTCCCTGATCTCACCACGGGGCGATGACCGTCTGCAAGATTCGGGTTCGGTGGTTACCACCGCGACCGTCTTTGATGCATTTGCTCTTCAGCTGATTGATGGCATCGTGACCATCGATCCAGGCAACGGAGTGGGAATCGATGACGGAAGCGTTCGTGGATCCCTGGTGCGTCTGACGCAACAGCGTTCCGGTGACGATCTCGCCACCACTTTGATTGAAGGTCGCGACTATCGATTCGACTACGAGCCTGGTGACAATATCATTCAGCTGACGCCGATCGCCGGTGTTTGGGAAGATGATTCGGTTTATCAGATCGAACTGTTGGGTGCCGGTACTGGTATCGTTCAGGGTGAATCAGGAACGCGATACGCTGACGGAGCTTTGACTCGATTCGACTTAACGAACGCCGACCGTCAAATCATCGAAGTGGATACAGGAATCAATATCACTGTCTTTGACGGTGCGTTGACGATCGTTGACCAGAACGCAACGAGTCCGACTTTCGGACAGCTGATTCAGAATATCCAAGGTCAAACGCTTGAGATCTTCGATGGCCACTTGGTTGACTCGGACCTTGCGCCGATCACCTTCGCTTTCGAGTTGACGACCACCAACGACGTCGCGACCAACAACCAGATCTTGGGTCGCGGTGCAATTCCTGTTCGGGTGGGTGAGCGGGCGACTTCCGAGCAGATCGCAGAGGCCTTGGCCAAGGCGATCAATACCTATCAGCCGGACGCGAATCCGCCAGTGAACAGTCCCGCTGCGAACCTTCCGCAGCAGACACTGAAACTCTACGCCACGGCAGTCGGTAACCGAATTCAAATTCGCGATGCTGTCGCAAAGACTTCAGCCAACGATGATGTGATCACGACGCAAGTTCGTGAGCCTGCGTTCCAAATCCAGCCTGCAGCTGCCTACCTCGGTGCGGATATCAACTTGTCGACACGACTTGTTGGTGATCAGATCCACAACAAGAGCCTGCGTGTCTTTGACGGAACCTCTGAGATCGCCTTCACACTGTCAACCAACCCTGCGTTGTCGGTCAGTTCGCCAGAATTGGGTGTTGGTTCGGTTCGCGTGGAAGTTTCCGAAGGATCCGGTCTTGCTGAAATTGGCTTGGCACTGAAGCAAGCAATTGACGCCTCGGCTCTGCAGATCGATGTGAGTGTTGACGGGAACACCATTGTCTTGCGTGGCAGTTCGGGAATCGTCGATCCAGAATCGACCCTCTCCTTCGCTCAGCCTGGCATTGCAACGGTTCTTTCGGAGTCTGCGTTCAAACTGACCAACTACTCGCTGAATGTACAGTTGACGCAGAACGCGGTTCAGCAGAATGGCACGACGTTCGCTTCGGTCGATGGTGCTTTGATTACCATCTTCGATGGAACGAATCAGCGTACGTTTGAGTTTGACAACGACGGTGTTCTCAACGGACAGGACAGTTTCGCGGTTCCAGTGCCCGCAGTCACAACACCGCGTGAAATGATCGCTGCGTTGGTTGCCAGCATCGACCAAGTGGAAGACTTGGACGTGAGCATCGTTGCGTCATCTGACGGCTTCCGAGTCACTGGCGGGTTGCCTGTTTCGGTGACATCGGACAACTTTGCGATTGCGGTGACCGGTGCGGGTGAGCTTGGCACCGAGACCTTTGGAATTGATATTCCGAATGTCGGCCTGAATGCTGCGGATATCGTTGCTGACGGACAGATCTTTACTGTCAGCGTTGGCGACGGCTTACCACAGTTCTTCGAGATCGATTTCGATGGAACTGCGGTCGATCCGAATCTGACCGAGATCACCTTGGTTTCGTTCCCATCGCGAACGCTCGATGACGTTGCTGGGACATTGGCAAACTTGTTGTCGGGGTTGAACGGTGTGTCGGCAGTCAATGTCGGGGCTGGTCGGGTCAGCATCGACGGTGACGTGCGTTTGAATTTGATCAACACGGGTTTGAATTTGGTAGGCATTCCTGGTGTCGATGCGACCATTCCGGTCGTCGCGCCACTGGATGCGAACGAGCAGCAGATGGCTGCTGCATTCAGCAGTGCAATTGCCAGTATGAACGTGGTTGATTCTGGTGGTCAGACGACACAGCTTCAACAGACCCTTAACGGCGATCGCGTTCTGATCGATGGCTTCTTCGATTCACGTCGAAACGAAGTGGTCTCGTTGGAGGACCTTCGCGGTACGTCAGTGGTGACAGACCGAATTCGTGATGAAGTCGGAAACCTTGCCGATGCAGACCGTGTCGCAGCTCAAAGAACCATCTTCGTTGGCGGTGGGTTCGACTATGGTGATGCTCCGGCTCTTTCGGATCGAGTTCCCTATCCTTCGACCGCTGCTCAAGGCGGACCGCGTCACAGCGTGGACACGACTTTTGCTCTGGCGCCATCGGGAAGCGATCGAACCGTCACTCCAGACGGCGACGCCTTGCTGCCAAACTTGGACGAAGACAACGGGGTTCGAGTGTTGGGCTCCTTGCAGCCCGGATTCTCTGCGAGCTTTGAAGTTAGCGTTCACAATGAGAACGGCAGAGACTTCTTTGTCGACGCTTGGTTCGATTGGAATGCGAATGGAATTTTTGAGGTCGGTGAAGCTGCCCGCTTCGCATCCGTTGCAGGACTACCTGGACGGTCCGTCTTGGGAGTCGGCACGAACGTGATTTCTGTCAACGTACCAGCGAGTGCCGCGATCGGTGAAACCTACGCACGATTCCGCTTGAGCGAGAGCAGTACGCTTGGCCCCACAGGCGATGCGCTTTCCGGTGAAGTTGAAGACATCCAATTGATTGTCAGCAACAATCCATTCCAGAACCCTGTTGTGCAGCACGATGTCAATAACAACGGTGCGATCACACCACTGGATGCATTGCAGATCATCAACGCCATCGGACGCAACGATGGAAACGATATCAACTTGAATGCGTTTCCATTGCCAGCGGACTTGCCTCCGTTCCCAGATGTGTCTGGTGACGGAACGGTTTCGGCTTTGGACGCGTTGCGAGTGATCAACGAACTGGCTCGCTTGCCGAACTCAGCGGGAGGAGAATTTGTTGCCGAAGGTGAGTCTGTAGGATTTGTTCAAGCCGGCAACGGGGTCTTAGCCTCAGGTGCTACCGTGCTTGGCGATGCTTTGATCGCGGATTCGCTGCGTGAGAACGTCGAGCAGGCTCCCGAGATCCAGGCCCCTGCAGCGAAGACCAGCGTGTTCGATAGTGCCGCGGTGGTTCAGTTGGAATCGCTCGTGGACAGTTTGGCGGAGGACACCGCAACGAATCGAGGAGATGACGACGAGAACGAAACCCTGGATCTTTTGTTCGCGTCGATGTAGCGATCGAAAGGCGTCTCAGCGACATGCTGAGACCGCCAATGACGGAAAGAGACGTTTGTTCACTGTTCGCGGCAGTCGTACTGTGCGATTGATTGACACGTGAACTTACGTTGAGTTTATGGACTTTGACGGTTCTTGAGGAGATTCGGGTATCGGCAGGTCTAACAACGAGGGAAATGGATCGTGTTGCCTAAAATCTAAGGCAGCGCGTGGCAAGGCTGCCCGATATTGGTCCTAGTAAGTGATCACCGTGCCAGTCCTCTTTAAAAGAAGCAGCCACCATCTCCTATGTTCGGACGCAAACCTAAGCGAAGACGGAGAGGACAACCGTCTCGGCGAAGGATTCAGTTGGAAAGGCTGGAGCCACGGCAGTTGCTGGCGGCTGATTCGATTGGGGTGACCCCGGAAGATACCGGAGAGTTTCTTACCGGGACCGTCACAGTGACACCGGTGTTCTTTGAGAGCAACGGACAGATTGATCCAGACACTCAAAATTGGCAGCCCGAAGAGATCGATGAGGTGCTGGCCAAGGTGACCGAAGGGGTGAACTGGTGGAGTGATACTTTAGACACGCTCAATACCGTTCATACCTTGGACTTTGTGATCGATGACACGTTCGCCAAGAATCCCTTTGAGACCGGCTACGAGCCAATCGATCGCACCAGTTCCGCGTTCAATCTTTACGTCGGTGAATTCGTAACGGCGCAGGGATATGGCGATGCGAACTCAATTGAGGACGCCGTGCGGCAATTCAATCAAGCGCAGCGAATCGAGCAGGGCACAGACTGGGCGTTCACGATCTTTGTCGCCGATTCATCGATTGATGGAGACGGCGTCAACGATGACAGAGCGGGGCTGTTCCCATCGGGCGGTCAGTTCCGGGGCGCGTTTGCGTTTGCTGGTGGACTGTTTTTTGTGGTGCCCTCCACGCGGCCAACTTCGACTTTTACACATGAAATGGGACACATTTTCTGGGCGCGGGATGAGTATTCAAGCGGCGGTTCTTGGACAGATCGGCGTGGGTACTACAACACTCAAAATTTGAATGCAGCTGACAATCCGACGCCTGGATTTCAACAAGAAGTCAGCATCATGCGCGGCGGCGTGATTCTCCAGGATGCGTTCGAGCGGCACGTCAGCCCCGAATCCACCCTGGCGATGGTCGGATGGCTTGATAGTGACGGAGATGGGGTCTTTGACTTTGCTGATGTTCCCCTTGGACTGGATGCCGTTGGCTACTTCGATGCGGAATCCAATCAGTATCACTTCTCTGGCGAAGCGTCTGCGATTCCCCTCATCAATCGCAATTCGTCCGGTCCGCAAAGTGACATCACTCTCAATCAAATCAGCGAACTCCAATACAGCTTGGATGATGGTCCTTGGATCTCGATCGCCGCGCCGAATGAGCAGAGGACGCAGTTCGATCTCTCTTTTCAGCTGGATCCTGGGTTTTCGTCGATCCGCCTACGTGCGATTGATCTTTCCACTGGTATCACCAGCGAAGTGATCCAAGGAACGCCGCTGATTCCAGCCGTGACGACTGCCAGCGTTTCGGGCGTCGCATTCAGGGACGAGAATTTGAACGGGCAGCGCGATGCCTCTGAGTTGACGTTGCCGGACTCGAGCTTCATTGTTCGTCAAGCAAACGGGACGCCGCTGTTCGGAGGCGCAATCTCCGCCACTCTCTTTGCAGACGGCGCGATACCTGAAACGCAAAACGTGACGCTAGGCGCCGATGGAGTGGTTTCGGATCCCACTGTTGGATCCTTTGAATTGTCAGATGGTCAACGAGCATTTCACTCGTTCGAAACCCAACGCGGAATATGGATCGATAGCTGGTCATCGAAGGTGGCTTTTGAGGCCGCTTTTGATCAAAGCGTTGGGCAAGTCACGCTGAATGTGGTCGGGACTGAAGACGCCAGCTTCGCCCGTCTCGAAGGTTACGATAGCGCCGGCCAGCTGATCGGGCGGGTCACAAGCGATGCACTATCGGATGGACAAGAAACGAATTTGCAGTTCTCGGATGCAGCCGGAAGAATTGCCAGCATCCGAGCGTTTGGGCATGCTGGGTCAGCGATCGCGATTCGCGGATTAGAGTTTGGATTTCAAGAATCGCTCGTGACGGATGATTCCGGTGCAATCGTTTTCGAGAATCTGACCGATGGCCAGTACTTGGTTGAGCTTGTCCCTCCGCTAGTGATTTACGAGTTTGCGGAATCAAGTTTGACGGTTGATGTCGCCGGTGGCCTCAGCAATCCCGTCTTGGCGGCAGCTGTACGAGTAGACAGTCCACGGTTCAATGCGGTCGAAGCCGGTGACGTGAATCGCGATGGTTCTGTCACGTCACAGGATGCCCTGATCATCATCAATGACATGAGCCGGTTGGGCTCTCGAACGCTACAGCAATCCGAAACCGAAGGCTTTGAGATCGATGTCAGCAACGACGGTCTGATTTCAGCGCGAGACGCGCTGTTGGTGATAAATTTGTTGGGGCAACAAGACGCAGAATCAGAGAATCTCGGAATTCAGTCGCGCATTTCATCCGAAATCTCCCATCAAAACTCCCAAATGTTGAACTCTGCGGGTGATGAGGTTGGTGACGCAAGTCGATGGTCCTTGCGAGCCGATACCACAGATCAGTTGATTGTAGGCCACATAGGCGAGCAGTTTATCGCCAGCAAAATTAGCAGTTTTGCTGACAATCCTGCTTCGAAAACACACGAGACGATTACACCCCTGGGGATAGATACCGAAAACGAGAACGGCAGCATTGATCAGCGGTTAACAAGAATTCAAGACGGAATTTCGGAACCTTTCCAAAATTCAACGGTCTAACCGCATGCATGCAACCTAAAAATCGATTCCCGATGGATTGTTGATAAAACGGGAAGACCAGATAAGATAGGGCCACTAATCGCTTTTTCCGGATTACCTATATCTCCTAATTGATTACCCTTAGCCTGCTGGCTCTGGCTCCAAATAGTCCGATATCGCGACTTTTACTCCACGATTCCCACTGCATCTTCTGAGAAAACAGATGAGAAATCTGCGTCAATTCTTTCGTCGCTCTGGATTGCTTTCTTCTGATAAGCGACGTCGGCGCTCCGAGAAACAACGTCGAAGCGAGGTCTCGCAACGACGACTCACCAGTGAAACGCTGGAGAAACGGCAGCTGCTTGCTGGCGACATCCTTACGGCGGACGTTCCTGCCCACAACGCTTGGAACCGATACGACGTTGATGACAATGGTGCGATCACCGCCGGTGATGCCCTCAGGATCATCAACCGACTGAACCAAACGGGCGAGGCCGAGGCTGTAGAGGCTGACGCCCCTGTGATGTATTTGGACGTCAACGATGACCAACAGGTCTCCGCTGCTGACGCGCTTGGCGTGATCAATGCGATGAGCCGAGGCGAGGAAGTCGGCGAACTGGTCGAGTTGCTTCTGACGGCTCGTGACCTCAGTGACAATCCAATCACACCTGACGCGAACGGCGACATCAATGTTGATGTGAACACACCGTTTGATTTGGAAGTCAGTTACGACGACCTCCGTTTGTTCAACGACCGCCTTGGTGCGTTCCAGCTGTTCACTGACATCTCTGTCAGTCAGGGTGGTGTGCTTGAGCCAATCCTGAACGAGACTCAACGAATTGTTGTTGACGGTGCGATCACTCAGTCACCGTTCCCAACCAGCCTGACGTTCAGCATTCCTGAGGCACCGACAGGAATCACTGGCGACCTGTCCTACGAGTCTTCCTTCAATGATTTTGCGGGAGCATCTCAAGACGAAGTGGTCAACGCGCTGCTTGCCTTTGGTTACGCACGAACACAGTTCGAGATCTCTTCTTTGGATTTCGGAAACAGTGACATTGGCTTCGAGATTCATTGGCTAGGAGATGAATTTGGCAATGTCGATTTGCCAAATATCTCGATCGAAGTCAACGAGAACGGTGGCGCAGAGGTGCCAACGCAAACCACCGAGTTCTCGGTAACCGATCCAGCTTCGGTCCGATTCAATATCAATGCATTCAGCCGAACCTTCAACGACAACGAGGAGTTCTATGCTTCTCAGAACCGTGGTTCGTTCGACAGCAATTCCGGATTCATCGGTGTTGGTGGTCTTGGGCAAGTTCCACTCGAGGGTGGTGGTATTCCACAACTGACCGATGATGGAAGTTTCCCAGAACCATTCGATGCCTTTAGCATTCGCGTTCAGTTGACACAGCCTGTGACTGGTCTGGTCGTTGGTGTGAACCCAGGTGAGGACACAGAGGCGACTCTGTTGTACGGACGTGACGATGCTGTTCCACAGGACATGGTCTTGATCGAGACCACGGCTGATAGTAACGGCAACGGTCTGGCAAATCTAACAATCAACTCCACAGCTGTTGGTGGATTCGCGGCTGCAGACGGAACGCTTGCAGCAACCGAAGACATGGCTGCAACACTGGACTTGGCTTCGTTGATCACGGGCGGAACTCCCGACACGGTTGTTGTCTCTACCCAAGGCACCCTTGGTACTGGTGCGATCACGGGTACCGTGTTGACGTACACGCCAAACGCCGATGCAAATGGAACTGATACGATTCAGTACACCGCGACATCGGGAACCGACTCGGCCTCTGGAACGATCACGGTCACGATTGCTGCTGTTGCAGATGCTCCGGTTGCGAACGATGACGGCGGTCAGGCGACCAATCAGGACACCGCGCTGACCATTCAGGCGGCAACGTTGCTGGCCAATGATACCGATGCCGATGGCGATACCCTGACGATCACTGATGTTGGGCCGACTTCGAACACCAACTCATCGGTTTCGATCAGCGGAACGACGATCACTTATACACCTGCTGCCGGATTCAGCGGAGCGGATAGCTTCGTCTATACCATCAGCGACGGAAACGGCGGATCCGATACGGCGACCGTATCGATTACCGTCAATCAAGGCCAAGTCGATGCTCCGATCGCCGGCGACAGCAGCCTGTCATTGGCCGAAGACTCCAACGCTGTGACGTTGAGCCTGCTCACTTTGAATACTGGTGGTGCAGCGGACACATTCGTGGTTACCACGAACGGAACATTGGGTTCGGCAACGATTACTGGAAGCACACTTTCTTACACTCCAAACGCTGATGCGAATGGAAATGATTCGATCGTTTACACGGCGACCAACGCAGGTGGAAGCGACACTGGAACGATCTCTCTGACGATCACTGCGGTCAATGACGATCCAGTGGCAGGTGCTGATAACTTCAGCACTCAGGAAGGGGTCGCTTTGGTGATCACGACTGCTCAGCTGTTGTCCAATGACACTGATGTCGACGGTGATAATTTGACTGTGTCGGCCGTTGGTAACCCAACCAACGCTGGCTCAACCACATCGTTGAGTGGTTCAAACGTCACCTACACGCCAGCAGCCGGAATCACATCGGACTCGTTCCAGTACACCGTCAGCGATGGGAATGGTGGAACGGATACTGCGACTGTCTCGATCACGGTCACACCTGACGGAACAGTCACTGCCGTCGCAAACAACGGATCGTTGACAACCAACCAAGACGTTGCAGCGACACTTGACTTGAGCACCTTGATCAGCGGAACGGCTCCGATCACCTTGATGGTCACCACCAATGGAAATCAAGGATCGGCTTCGATCTCTGGCACGACGCTGACCTACACGCCAAACCAGGGTGCAACTGGCTCTGATTCGATCGTGTACACCGCGACCAACTCTGGTGGATCCGATACCGGAACCATTTCGGTAACGATCAACGCAGTCAATGTCATTACGGCTGGCGACGGTTCGCTTTCGACGACCGAGGACAACTCGGCTTCGATCGACTTGGCTTCGCTCGTGTCGGGTGCAACGAATCCGACGATTACGATTTCGACCAATGGTTCGATCGGCAACGCGGTGCTTTCAGGTACGACGTTGACTTACACGCCGAACGCGAATGCAAACGGCTCGGACACGATCGTTTACACCGCCAGTTCTGGTGGCGATAGCGATTCAGGAACGATTAGCGTTTCGGTATCTGCTGTAAATGATGCCCCGAATGCTCAGAATGACACGGCGACAGCCTTCACTGGCTCGACCACTCGAATTCAGGTTCTTGGGAACGACAACGCTGGCCCTGCTGATGAGGACCAATCGTTGACGATCATCTCTGCTTCATCCAACGGCGGAACAACGACGCCAAACAGTGATGGCACGATTTCGTTCACACCAGCAGCTGGCTTCACCGGCAACACAACGATTTCTTACACCATCCAAGATTCGGGTGGACTGCAAGATAGTGCGACGGTGAATGTAACTGTTCAGAACTTCAATCCGTCGACGATCAGCGGAGCACTCTTCATTGATCACGTTGAAAACCGCGATCGTGCACCAGGTGAGGCACCGTTCAGGAATGGTGTGAAAGACGCGGATGAGTCAGGTTTGGCAGGCGTTGAGATTCGACTTGAGTCGACCGCCGGGTCAACAGGACCGCCAGTTGGCGTCACTGTCTTGACCGATGCCAACGGTGATTATCGCTTCGAGAATGTTGCTCCTGGTACTTATGACATCGTGTTTGATGTGCCTGATTCGGTCGAGTTCGTCGATGGAAGCGGTCAGATCGTCACGGGTCGTGTCTCGCAGACAGTCGTCATTGGTCCAAACGGTGGTGCGGATCTGAGTGGAAACAACTTTGCTCCGATTGGCACCACTGGCGCCATGAGCACGGTCAACTTCCTTGCATCGGATTTCCTGCGGACGAACCCATCGATTTCAAATGTCAGTAACTTGGGTAGCGAAGGCGGAGTGGTTTCACTCGACGCCAACGGTAACCAAGAGTTCTTCATCGCTGGTGCAGGATTCGAAGACGTCGTCTTCGGTGAACTTGTGCTGAATGCGGAACGCGACGCAGCCTTGCTTACCGTGGTCGAGGAAGACGGTGACGTGCTTACCGCTCGACTGAACAGTGATCAATTCGTTGTCACCAGCGACGGATTGGGCGTTAAGTTCTTCGGTGGGAAGGACGACTTCCAGTTTGCCAATGCTGAGGGCGACTTGCTTCGCCAGGAGTTTGCGAACTTCCGAAATGCGATTGATCAGTTGCTATCTGGAAACTGATCTCTATCTAAAAACAGAAAACCCCGGTAGCTTGCTGCCGGGGTTTTTTTATTGCGCAAAGGACTTTTGACGTGCACACCATTCGTTTGAAACACCCTTGGCAGAAGCGGGGGCCAGCGGGTCAGTCGGTGAAAGTGGATGTCCCGGAGACCGAGTCAACGCAGCATGATGGGGCTCACACGTATTGCCGAACGTTTCACACTCCCTCTGGCTTGGAGCCATCCACAAGGGTTCATTTGCAGGTCACTGAGTGGCGAGGGCAATTGGAAAGCATCTCACTCAACGGTCACGTCCTTGATGCGGATGACCACTTGGATCGGGAGATCAGCGAGTTGCTAGAGAAAAACAATCGAATCGAGATCGAGATTCGCGGTGTCGGCGATCAGTTGGCTTGCCTTTCTGGTGAAGTGCGACTGGTGATTCACGATGACGAATGAGTGCGTCGAGCTTTGCCGTGATGTCATTTCACGGTGTGCACGACGACAAGGTTGTGGGCCTTCTTAACCACACCAGTTCCAGTGACGAACACGATGTGATCTCCCGATTCAAGATGTGCGTTGGCCCTGCCCCACTCGCAGATTTCATCGATGAAAGCGGAGGTGTCATCGAGTTGCTTGGCGCGAATCGGCTTGATGCCCCACAGCAGATTCATGCGGCGAAGAGTGGCCACTGATTCGCTTGCCCCGAGCGTAGGAATCAGGCTGCGACTTTGGCTTTTCACCCACGCTGTATTGCCCGATCGCGTTGCGATCACGATCAGCTTTGCATTGATCGACTCAGCGACATCGGTGGCCGCGCGGGTCACCGCGCTGGTGATCGGGTGGACGCGACTATTGTTTCGATAGCGAGCACCGTCCGCCTGAAGCAATTCACGCTCGGTGCAGAGCATGATTCGGTTCATCATTTGAACAGCCATGACGGGGTGGTCGCCAATCGCCGTTTCACCACTCAGCATGCACGCGTCGGCACCGTCCAAAATCGCGTTGGCGACGTCGCTCACTTCAGCGCGTGTCGGCCGCGAACTGTGGTGCATGGATTCCAACATCTGTGTCGCGACGATCACCGGTTTTAGTTTCTCTTTACAGACGCGGATGATTCGTTTTTGCGCGACTGGTGTTTGAGCAACGTCGATTTCGACACCCAAATCGCCTCGCGCAACCATCACGCCATCCGACACGTCGACAATGGCCTCCAGCTGATCAAGCGCTTCCGGCTTTTCGATTTTTGAAATCACGAGGGCTTTGGACTCGTAGCTGACCAACAGATTCTTCAGTGAGCTGACGTCTTCTGCGCAGCGAACAAAAGAAAGACTGATGAGGTCGATGCCGTTTTGTGCTCCCCAGATTGCGTTGTCCACATCCTTGGGCAACATCGCGGAGACAGAAAGTTTGACGCCTGGAAGATTGATGCCCTGGCGACTGCGAACAAAACCGCTAGCAGTGACCACGCAGTCGGCAGCGTCCGGGGAAACCTCCTCGACTCGCAAAGCGACTGTGCCATCGGCCAGCATGACCGAATCGCCCGCCTTGAGTTCGTCGATCAGGCGTTCGTAAGTGCTTGTCAGCTCATTGGGGGCAGTTGAGCTGGTTCCGCGGATGAATCGCAATTTCATCCCAATCTCGCAAGAAAGCCGCTCGGATGCGAGTTGCCCGAGTCGGATTTTGGGTCCGGAGAGGTCCAGCAGGACGGCCGCCGGGAAATTGCAGTCGTCGGAGGCGGCTCGAATGTTGGCGAGCGTCTGTTCGTGTTCCTCGCGGGTTCCATGAGCAGTGTTGATTCTGAAAATGTCTACACCGGCCATGATCAAGTCGGCGAGTTGCTCACGGGAACTGCAAGCTGGGCCAACGGTCGCGACAATTTTGGAGCAGGCTTCCGTGAGGGATGGTCGAGACATGGGATTCTCAAAGGGATAGTAGATGGAAATCGAGCGGCATCAGTATTTACGAACAGAGGCTTCCTGTGCGAGCCCAGTTGGAGTGAGGAGGCGTCTACGACTAGACTGGCTCGCTCATCCTCCTGCGGAATGTTAGCGGATAATCAGCTTCTCGATGAACTCAAACCAACAACCAGTCGCATTGATCACCGGGGGATCTTCCGGTTTGGGGATCGAGGTCGCCGCAGCGATGCTCCGCAGCGGATATCGAGTAACCATCGTTGGCCGCAATGAGGCAAGGCTTCGGGAGGCTTGCGATCGACTGTCTCGCCGAGATGAAAAGATCGATTGGTGCCAAGGCGATGTGAGTGTTGCGGCAGACGCGGCAAAAGTCACGCAAGCTGTGGTTGATCGCAACGGGCGATTGGACGCATTGGTAAATTGCGTTGGTACGAGCGACCGTGGTTTGGTTGAGAAGCTTACCGCGGATCGCTTGGATGAGTTGATGCGCCAGAACGTTCTGACGGCACTGCTGTGTTCACAGGCAGCCATTCCGTTCTTGGAGCAGACCGGCGGCACGATCGTGAACATCGGGTCGCTGGCTTCCAAAGTTGGGGCACGCTATATCGGTGGTTACGCTATGGTGAAGCACGCACTGGCGGGAATGACGCAACAAATGCGACTGGAGTTGAAGCCGCGGGGAGTGCACGTTGCATTGGTAAGCCCTGGCCCGATTCGAAGGTCGGATGCAGGTCATCGCTATCAGGAATCCGTGGATGCATCGATGCCAGCGCAAGCCTCCGCTCCAGGCGGTGGGGCGAGATTGAAAGGGTTGCCACCCGAAGACGTTGCCCAAGCCGTGTTGCGATGCATCCAACGCAGGTCTCCCGACATTGTGTTGCCAGGATATCTCCGGCTGATGATTGGTATCGGGCACCTGGCCCCGCGGTTGGGCGACTGGCTGCTGCTGAAGTTCACGTCTCCTAAAGACGACAGCAAGCCAGGGTAGAAGTTCTATGCTTCGCTATTCTGTGCCGAGTTCGGGTTGGCTGTGACTGTCGCGATAGTGTGATGGACTGACTCCGGTTTCACGTTTGAACGCGGAGGCCATGTATTCGGGATGTTCGAATCCGGCGAGATCAGCGATTTCATTGATTTGCATATCGGTGTCACTCAACAGTTCTTTGACGCGGTTCATTCTTTGGCGTTGGATTTCTTGATGAGGAGACCGGCCAAGCGTCTTTTGAAAACGGCTCTCGAGTACTCGCCGCGAAAGTTGTACTTGTTTGAGAACATCCGAAACACGGATGTTGTGGTTCGCATGCTGGCGAATGTATCTCAAGGCGGCGGCGACATCCTGGTCCTTGGTCGCCAAGACATCCGTTGACTCTCGGGCTTTGATACCCAGAGGTTTTGTGACCAGCGGTTCCGTGGAGACCGATTCGCCTTTCATCATCTGATCGAGCAACTCCGCCGCCTCGTAGCCCGTTTGCTTGGTATTTGGAATCACGCTCGAAAGCGGTGGGCTAGCGAACTCGCAGAGCAATCGATCGTTATCGACGCCAAGCACAGCGATCTCTTCCGGAACGGCGATTTCGAGTTCGCGGCAGACATCAAGTATCTGCTGCGCTTTGAAGTCGTAGCAAGCCATGATGGCGACCGGTCGTGGCAATTGCTGTAGCCAAACTGCAAGCCTCTGCTTCTCTCGATCGAGCGTGAAGTTTGGATCGTAACGAGGAATGGCTTGACGAACGTGCAGCGAGCGATTGCGTTTCTCGACGATCTCCGTGAAGCGTCGGCAGCGTGCATCGGACCAAGCGAACGCGGGATCGCCGTAATACGCCATGTGTTGGAAACCACGCGACATGAAATGATCGACCGCCAGACGTGCGATCGCTGCATCATCCGTATCGGCCCAGGGAATGTTCTGCACATGGCGTGCGGCACTCAGATCGACGACGGGCAGCTTTGTCGCGACAACGGCTTTGGCGATGTTGTCGGTCTCGATTCGGGCGATGATGCCGTCGCCCTGCCAGTGGTTGAGCCACTTCGGCGGATCTGCGCCCCGCTCTTGTTCCGTCAGGAAGATCGACCAGTTCGCACCGCGTTTCACGTAGGCAATCACCCCCTCCAGCAAGCCACGTGAATACGCGTTGGAGGTCTCGACTAGCAGTGCGACATTTCGGCGATCAGGCATTCACGGCTCTATGGGGAGTTGGAAGCCCTATTTTAGACGGGGAAATCTATTCGGGGAGAATCGTATTTTCGAGGGCGGGGTGGTTTTGTGAGGGATATATGGAGAAAAAGAGAATTCGTGAAGCGTGAAATATCTACGAGGCTCCGCAAAACATCTACTGGAAACGGGGCCGCAGACGCCCACAATGAACCGCCACGCCGGCAAGAGTGCTGGCGTGCAAGAACGAATTTACAGCCCCTTCAACATCTCTTGAGGACCAACGTGACCGCATTCCCCGAAATCGAAAAGATCTGCTACGAAGGCCCCCAGTCAGACAATCCCCTCGCCTTTCGCTGGTACAACCCGGAGGAAGTGATTGAAGGGAAAACGATGAAGGAGCACCTCCGTTTCTCGATTGTCTATTGGCATACTTTTCGTGGAATGGGTGCAGATCCATTTGGTCCGGGAACGGCAGTCCGTCCCTGGGACGATGGAACGGAATCAGTGGAGAACGCGCAGAATCGAGCTCGTGCTGCGTTCGAGCTTTTTGAAAAGCTGCAAGCACCGTTTTATGCGTTTCATGATCGAGACGTTGCACCCGAGGGGGCATCTTTGGCTGAGTCCAACAAGAATCTGGATGCCGTTGCAGACGTTCTTGAGGAAGAGCAGAATCGCAGTGGGGTCAAGCTGTTGTGGGGCACCGCGAACATGTTCAGCAACCCACGATTCATGCACGGTGCGGCGACGACCTGTAACGCGGATGTCTTCGCATTCGCTGGAGCGCAGGTGAAGAAAGCAATGGAAGTCACTCATCGATTGGGAGGTGAAAACTACGTTTTTTGGGGCGGACGTGAAGGTTATCAAAACCTGTACAACACCGACATGAAACGTGAGCTTGACCATCTGGGGCAGTTCTTCCACATGGCTGTCGACTATGCGAAGGAGATTGGGTTTACTGGTCAATTCTTAATTGAGCCAAAGCCAAAGGAGCCAACCAAGCACCAATACGATAGCGATGCAGCCGCCTGCTTGAACTTTCTGCGAGCCTATGATTTGGAAGAGCATTTCAAGCTGAACCTTGAAACAAATCATGCAACGCTAGCTGGACATACGATGATGCACGAGCTGGACTATGCGGGCATCCAAGGCGCTCTCGGAAGTATCGACGCGAACACGGGCGATCTTTTGTTGGGCTGGGATACCGATCAGTTTGGCACGGACTACTACCTGACCACACAGACGATGTATTACATTTTGAAGCACGGTGGGCTCGGCAGTGGCGGTGTCAACTTTGATGCCAAGGTGCGGCGAGAATCGTTTGAACCAGTGGATCTGTTCTACGCTCATGTTGGCAGCATGGATGCCTACGCAAAGGGGTTGAAGATCGCAGCTGCGATTCGTGCTGATCGTGGATTGGACGCCTTCATCGATCAGCGCTACAGCAGTTGGGATGAAGGAATCGGCGCCAAGATCGAATCCGGAGCAGTCGGCTTGGCTGACCTGGAAGCCTACATGCTTGAGAAGGGCGACGTTTCTGCAAATGGAAGCGGTCGGCAAGAAATGCTCGAGAACTTGGTGAACAAGTACATCGATCGAATCTAACGGGTCAATCGACCGTGTTCTCATAGATCGGCAAATGCCGATAGTAGACTTCGAGGTTGAGCAAGTTCATCGTGGTGACGTACAGGCGTCCCGCGTGTTGGCTCCAGCGATCTGGTATCGGTGAGATCGGGTCCCAGCTTCCGGCTCTCGGGCCACTGGTGACCTGGCTGTCCAGCAAGACTGGCGTCAGTTTTTCGTTCCACTTTTCCCAGAATTCGCCGCCCATGTGGAACATCACTTGTGTCGCGTAGTACCAATAGTAGGCGTCTCTTTGAGGTGATTGTCGCGTTCCCATCTGTGGCGGGTAACGAAGCAGGTAGTTGGCAGCGGATTCCATCGCTTGGTCGTTGCGGCTGAGCCCCTGGTACATCCGCATCAGGATTCCGACTGCCGTCATGGTTGGTGTTGGGCTGCGTCCATGACGCTGCGTTGGCGTGTTCGGAGCGAACGGATCGTAGCGAAAGCGATCTGTTCTGTCGGGGCTCTGTTGAGCGTACCCAAGCCACCGATCGATTCCCTGGTAGGTCTTTGCTGAGACATCGAGACCGGCCAACTCACCACTCTTCATGGACATCATCATCCAGCCCGTCACGCTTGTGTCCGCACTGACTTGAGCTGAGTATCGCCAACCACCTCGCTCTGTATGCTGGGTCTTGGCGATATAGTCCAGACACTTTTGAGCTGGGTCCTGAAGGTTCGGATCTTGCGTCATCCCGTAGGATTCGCAGAGTGCAAGAGATGCAATTCCGTGGCTATAGAAGGCGACGTTCTGATTGCTGATGCGGTTTTCACTCCGATAGAGATCACCGTCCACTTTTTGATTGTCGACCAAGAACTGCAGTCCGCGGCTGACCGTCTCGGCATATTGGTGTTGGAGATGGGTATAACCAGCGCCTTGAAACGAAAGCAAGCACAGGCCTGTTGCCGCTGTGTCACTTCGAAGGACCACGTCACTGCCGTGGTTCTGTAGTGACCAGCTGCCGTCGTCGTTTTGAATGCTGGCCAAGTAGGCAAGGCCTTTCTCGATTGCTTCCTCGGTTGCTGGTCCGACCATGCCCGCTGGTGTCGGTGCGGCACCACCACGAGTCCGCATCACTCGTCGGCTAAACGACTCGACCGCTGCGATCTCTGTTCCGACGGGCGACGCGGGGCCGCCCACTTCTTTACGAGGTCGACTGTTGCGCGATAGATCGAGCGCTGCGATCATTGGCTGTGCCTGAGAAGGCATCAATCCAGAAGATCGATTCGGAAGGTTGGACAAGCCGGGCAGTCCGTCGTCGACCAGCATGTCGAGCGTGAGACCCGCGGCAGCATCGGACGACATATCCGGCGTGACGGTTCCGCCGGTCGGCCGAGACTGTCGAGCCATCATGTCGGAGCCTGAGAATCGATCCCCCGCTTCGTCGTTTGGCGAAGCATTGGAAGTCGGTGAGGATGTCGCCCCGAGCCCTGCCATGGCCTGGCCAGCGTCCGGCACGCCTGCTGGCGCAAATCCCATGCCGCCCGTTGGGCGTCGAGCGCGTCCCGGGGCCCGTTGCGATTGGCCGGCTGTGACGTTCGGTGTGCCACTGCGGGCGGACAGATTGTTCCTTGCACTTTCCGATCCAGAGCCAGAAGTGACGCTCGATTCGGCAACGCTGGGGTTGGCCGACTCACCCATCGTTAACTGCGCGCCGACAGCGCGACCTTGCCGGGTGACTTCGACTGGTGTGGGGGCCAGCATTCGATCTGCTGATTCAACTTCTCTGGCGATTGCCACGGTTTGTGGTGCGGGCGCTGCGCCCGCAGGCTGCAATCGTCGCGACTGCGAACGATTGCTTCGTTCACGTCGCATGCCCGACTCGCCGACAGTAGGCATCGAGGTCGCTCGGCTGCGAGCACCAGCAATCGCTTGTTGGTTGGGTTGGGGGCTTGGTTGCTGTTGAAATGGAGAGGCACTTGGGGCTGCTGGGGCGCTGGACGCGGTCGATCGTCGTGAGCGTTCTTGCCGTGATACCTCGCGTTCTGGAGTCACCGCCTCGAGATCTTTCTGAGTGGGGACGTCTGGAGCGGTAGGAGACTGTGAAAGGCTGACGGTTGGTTCTGAGCGTTCGGCGACGCGGCGGGCTAGTTTGGCAGGCGAGTCCGCTGGTAAGGGTTGAGATTCAGCGGGTTGGTCACGCTCCATCAAAAACTTCTTGACCTCGGGCTGTTGCTCCTCACGGGGCTTTGGCATTTCCAGTCGCGGAGCCGAACGCTCGACCGGTGGCAGTTGCCTCTGCTCTTCCGGAACGATGCGGGACGTCGTGACTGCATCGACGGGTTCGGACCAGTCCGGTGTGGTTGCCGTTTTCTGTGGTGTTTGAAACAGGTGCTCTGGAACGGTGTGTCGAATGGGAGATCTTTCCGGTTTGGCTCCTGCGAATGCGTCTGGAAAGTAGCGGCTGAAGATGATCACGTTGACGGCGAGCAGCAGTAGCAACAGGTGCACAAAAACGCTGAAGAGGAACCCCAGTTGGATGGACTTCTGAATCCGCTGAGAGACCAGTCGGTGGGCGAAGACGGCAAGGATCAATGCGACGACGGGAACCGCGATCGCATAGGTCCAGGCATTGAAAAGCCAGCGTGGATCATCAAATCGAAGTTGCGTGACGACCAGATAGAGCACAAGTCCGGCCAAAGCAGCGATGGACATATCCAACGGCCACATTCGGTCAGATTCGACCGTTGGTTGCTCAATCGGCGGTGGTTGCGGAGATCTCACGGCTCAATCGAATCAGCTCTCGGGGCCTTCTTGAGTGGTCACGCTGTAGTCTGACACACCGGTTTGATTGCAGACATCCATGACACTCACAACTGGTTGGAACGACGTCGAACGATCAGCTCGAATCACGACGGACTGGCTCGTGGGATTACTGGTGACAGCTACACGCAGCAGGCGACCGAGTTCATCAAGGTCGGTTGCTTGTCCACGAAGGTAGACCGCGCCTTTGGCATCGATATCGATCACAATTTCGCGGGGGCGACTGGTCATCGGCACAGCGCTCGTCGCCGAAGGTAACACGATGTCCAAGCGACGTTCCTCGTCCTCAAACTCGCTGGTAACAAGAAAGAAGATCAGGAGTAGAAAGACGACGTCGATCAACGGCGTCAAACTAAGCGTGCTGGCGATAGAAGAGCGTTTGAACTTTGCCATGACTTAGCCCGCTTTCGTTCCGCGTTTCTTTTTTTCTGGTCGCGGTGGTGGCGGGGGCGGAGGTGTTCGATTGTCGTTTGCCGTGCGTGATGACGCACTGCCATCGATCGGATGCAGGACACCATCATTGTCCATCCGCTGTCGCCCGACAAACTTAGCGAACCCTGGCGCAACATCGAATGCAAGCTGCTCGACCCGATGGAAGAGTTTCGCAAGGCGGTTTTCAAGATACAGTGCAAGGATGGCGGCTGGGATCGCAACGACCAAGCCGGCCAAGGTCGTGACCAACGCGGTGTAAATTCCCTCGGACAATTGTTCGCTGCGACTCCGATCTGGCGTCAAAGTGGTCGACTCGTGGAAGGCAACGATCATGCCCCAGACAGTTCCCAGTAGTCCCATCAGTGGTGTCGCGGCCGCAGCAAGCGTTAGCCACCGAATCGGTGAGGCAAACTGGTCCGCTTCGCGTTCGATAGTCTCGGTCGCTGCACGCTCGATGTCACCGAGAGGTTGTCCAGTGCGCATCAACATGGCTTTCACCACACGTGCCGCGGGGGAAGGTTGGTCGTGGCAGGAATGCAAGGCTTCGGCAGGGTTGAACTGGTCCGCGGGATTGGACAGCACCATCAAGTCTTGAACAAGAAGTTTCGGAATGATTTTGCTCTGTCGAAGTGTCAGGATCCGCTCCACGCTAAGGGCTACCACCAGGAAGCTCATCAGTGCGATTGGGATCATGAATCCGCCGCCCCGCGAGATTAACGTGAGTAAATCGATTCCGGAGGGAGCTTGCGCGGGCTGTGCTTCCGCCTCGGGCTGGTCGTTCATGACCGCCTGTATCTCCGCTGGGTCAATTGGAACGGGGCCTTCTTGTGCGGTCAGCGTGTCTTCGAAAGCTGTGAATAGCGTCACTAGGCAAACGAGGACAAAGCAGCTGCGCCAAAGTACAGATCGGGTGTCAGTGTGTTGAATCACTTTTTCAATGCCTCTGCGCGTTCCCGAGACTTGGCGACAAGTTCGTGGTCTGGATGCTTCTCAATCACATAGGAAAAGAAGTCCTGGGCGAACTTCAGGGCTTTCGCTTTGGCTGTGGCCGTCTTCGCGTTCTGCATTAGCAACTCACTGCAGCGTCCGCCCTCGAATCCACTCTTGGCCTGCCAGTTTTTGATTCCGGCGGGTGCTTTGTCGGCACCGAATCCAAACATCACTCGTTGAAATTCAGGAATCGCTTTGTCGAACTGGCGTTCTGCGAAATGAATCTCACCCATCATGAACCGAGCGCGAGCTGCCAGTTCATTGCGGTAATTGTCAGCGACTTCCTGGAAGAATTTCAGTGCGTCCTTGGTGTCACCTTTTTGTTGGTAGGCAAAACCCGTCTCGTAAAAAACCTGAGGTAAGTAGTCGGAAGCGGGGAACCGTTCACGAAGCTCGTTGTACCAGCCGATCGCCTCGTCCCATTCTTTCAGTTGTGCAGCACTTTGGCCGCCGTGTAGGTAAACCAGTTCGCGGACTTGACGCTCCGCCGCGTTGCGAACATTCGTCGAGTCTTCCTTGTTCTCCTGGACTCGATTCCGTGCGACTCGGTATCCGTCCAAGGCAGCTTTGAAATCAGCTTGCTTGAATTGACATTCCCCGATCATCATGATCGCGTCGAACGAAAGTTTGCCCTTTGGATGCGTTTTCGCCTGATCGGAAAATGCAGCTCGAGCCTGTTCGTATTTTGCGTCTTTGAAGTGGGACCATCCGAGCCGATAGTGAGCTTTTTCCGAGAGCTCTTTTTCGGTTGCTTTGCTAGCCGCAATCATAAATTGCTCCGCAGCGGTTCCCCATCTCTGAGCTGCGTAGTGTTTTTGACCTACAAAGTAGGCGGCTTCGCCGGCAAAGCTGGTGTTGGGGAACCTGCTAACAAGGTCGGTGAAATGTTCGACCGCGGCTTTGTCATTCCCGCTTTCTTGGTAAGACCAGCCCAGCTCATACAGCACCTTCTCCATCGAAGGATACTCAGGAACCTCTTTGGCAAGTTGAGCGAGTTTCTTAGCAGCTTCGCCAGGCTTTTTTTGTTTCTGGTCAATCAACGCCAGTTCATAGAGCGTGTGTCCCAAGTTGACGCCCTTGGGGGGAAGGGCGAGGTAGGCTTCTAAATCCGCGCGAGCGAGTTGGTATTTTCCAAGATTGCGAAGTGAGATTCCGCGAGCCAAAGTGGCATCGTTTCTGAGCGGGTGCTGCTTGTTCTCTTGAAGCATGCGGTCAAGGACAGCCAAAGCAGGCTTGTAGTTTTCTGCCTGCATCAAGACCCAGCCTTTGCCGTATTGAGCATACGGAATCAGTCCAGGATCTTGGTCTGATTTTAGAATTTGGTCATACAACTGTATGGCTTCGTCATAGTCTTTCTTCGTGCTGGCAAGTTGAGCGAGTTTGTACCTCGCTTGGTCGGCCATTCGAGACTTTGGCGATGCTTTGATCAGCTGCATCCAAGTTGATTTCGCTTTCGGCTGGTTTCCAGCGGCCGCTTGAGCTTGACCGGCTAGCAGCATCGCTTCGGCAGCTCCCGCCCAACCAGGGTCTGCTTGTTTGCTCGCACTGAAAGACTTTGCCGCTTCGCCGGGACGGCCGGACATCATGTGGGCACGTCCAATCAGCATATGCGCTTCGGCTTTTTGGGTCGGTTTTGGCAAGCTGTCAAGTTCGGCGCTTAGAACCTCGACGGTATCGTCAAACTGCCGGGCAGCGTTACACGTCGCACCCGCTCGAAGCAACCAAACGGGGCGCTGCACATTCTCTTTCTTGCTGGATGCAAGGAGGTGTTTGTAGGTGTCCGCAGCGTCCTTGGCCTTGCCCGTTAGCAGTTGTCCCTCCGCCGCGACGAACTTCACGTCGGGAACAAGCACGTCCTTCGGGAAATTTTGAATGAACTCCAAAGCGAACTCCAGAGCTTTCTTGGGTTGGTTGGTTTGCAATGCGGAAAACGCGGCGTTGTACAGCGCACGCGGTGCAAGCGGATCCTCCTTTGCGGCGCGATAGGCCTCTTCAAACAGTTCGGTTGATTTACCGACCGTTTTCGGGTCCATCGACAAGGCTTCGGCGTAGTCCAAACGCAGGTCCATCACGAAGTTGCCTTCGACACCGCGTTTGATCTGCGTGTTGGCAATCTTGGCGGCCGCCTCACCATCGCCGTTGTTGATCGCGATGCGAGCCAGCCAGTGTGCTGCTTCGGTTGCGGCAACCTTATTGTTCTGGCCGAGTACTTTCTGGAATCGCTTGGTCGCTTCTTTGATGTCTCCACTGCGATAGGTGCTTTGCGCCGACGCCAGCACGGCTGCTGCGGCATACTGGCTCTTGGGGTAGTCCTTCAACAGAACTTCATACTTTTCAGCCGCTTCACTGGGCCGCTCGGCTTGCACCAACGCGTAGGCCTGCCGAAACAAGGCGTACCCTCGGTCGTCTTCCAAATCCGTTGACTCAATCGCCTTTTCGAATGACTCGACTGCCGGTTCAAACTCTTTGCGAAGAATCATCAAGTCGCCGGTCCGCAAATGAACGTCGGTGACGAGATCATTCTTGGCGCAGCTCTCTAGCAACTGTTTATAAGATGCGTACGCTTTGTCGAACTGATCCAGCTCTTCGTATGCAACGCCGCGAGCGTAAATCGCATCGCATCGAAGTGGTGACTCCTTTGCATCGGGCATCGAAAGCATCTTGTTGTAAAACCCGATGGCTTGCTGAGCTTCTCCCAAGCCGTAGGAAGCTTCACCACTGTAAAAGAGCGCACGGTCAAGGAACCGACTCTTGGGGAATTCGTCCGCCAACATCTTGTACGTCTCAATGGCACGCTTGGATTTGGCGGAGTCACGTTGATCACCGTCGCCTGCAGCGGCATACAAACACCAACCATGGTTGGCGAGACTCTCTTCTCTCAGGTCGTACTTCTTGTTCTTCAACGCCTGTGCAAACGCTTTGTTGGCTGCGTTGTAGTCAGGGCTCTCTTTCTGCATGTGGCAAACACCCAGGTAATGCGCCGCTTGCGAGACCATGGAGTGATCGGGGTACTTTCTAAGAAAGCCGTTCCAGCCTTCAATCGCCAAGTCGATTGCGCCGCCGGTCTGGAAGTTGGCGGCGTCCGCGTACGCTGCCATCGACTCTTCGCTTGGCTCATCGCTGCGAGCCGGAGCGGACAAACTGACAAGAATGACCACGAGTGCGGCTACTCGCGCAAGCACCGAACGCAGACGTTGGGGAAATTCCGACTGCCGATTCACGACTTTGCTCCGACGGAACTCGGGGGGCTGAATTGGAAAAGAGGCGAATTCGCCATTGGGGTTACTGTGCATCCCGGTATTTTAGCCGTGTACGGTGGAAGTCGATAGTTCGTAGCCTTAGCTTGCCCATTCGGAAAAGTCGCCAAACGTCGCGATTTGCCTATTCGGCCGTTGGTGCGCCATCATGGTGAACTCAATCGCGATAATTGACGTACGCACTTGTGGTTCCAAGGGACGTAGGTCCCCCACAACTGCCATTGAGAGTCGATTTCTCGTACGCTGTGCGTAAGTTGTCTCCGATTGGAGCGGACTGCGTCATTTGTACGAACGCAGCCCCATCCTTTTTTGCCCCCATCTGTGTTGAAGACCGTGAGTTCACAAACTTGTTTGATTACTGGGGGCGCTGGCTTTATTGGTTCGCACCTGACCGAACACCTGTTGGCTGCTGGCCATCGTGTGATCGTCGTCGATGATCTCTCCACAGGTCAGGCAAGCAACCTGGCCGACGTGATAGACCATGATCGATTGGAATACATCGAAGGCTCAGTTGTAGAAGAGGCTCTGGTGGCAGATGTCGTCGATCGGGCGGATCGCGTGTATCACTTGGCAGCGGCCGTTGGCGTGGCACTGATTGCCAAGCAGCCCATTCAAACGATCGAGCGAAACATCTATCCCACGCAGTTGATTCTCAATCGGCTGGGGGAACGCGCTGTCAAAGGGGACCTGGTTCCTTGCTTCATCGCCAGCACAAGTGAAGTCTATGGCAAGAACCCCAAAGAGACTTGGACGGAGGAGGATGACTTGGTTTTTGGGGCGACTACCAAGCCACGCTGGAGTTACGGTGTCTCCAAGGCGATCGATGAGTTCTTGGCATTGGCGTTTTATAAAGAGAAGCAGTTGCCAGCAGTGGTTGGTCGCTTCTTCAATGTGGTGGGTCCGCGGCAAACGGGTGCTTACGGAATGGTGCTGCCACGGTTTGTCGACGCTGCACTTCGTGGCGGGCCATTGGTGGTGCACGATGATGGGAAACAAATTCGCTGCTTCGCGCACGTCGACGACGTGATCAGCGCGGTGGCGACCCTGGTTGACACCCCTTCGGCGGCGGGACGTGTCTACAACATCGGCAGTGACGTTCCGGTTTCGATTTTGGAGCTTGCACAGCGTGTCGTGCAACGGGTCAATCCCGACGCCAAGATCGAGTTTCAGAGTTACTCGGATGCCTACGATGAATCATTTGAGGACATTCGTCGCCGCGTCCCCGATTTGACACGGATCAGTGAAGCGATAGGTTTTCAGGCGACAAAGGATCTGGATGCGATCATCGACGCAGTTGCCGATCATCAAAGAGCATTGGTCTGAGTCGGCCGGCGAAGTCAGGCCAACGCGTCAGAGCGGTTTAAGACTTCGCGTTGACGTACATCATTCGCAACGCGTGCAATGCCTCGCTCAGCATCTTTGACTCTTCCTCGCTCAGATTGCCTTTGGTCTTCTCACCAAGCATCTCGAGCGTGTCGATGTAGTGTTTTGCGTACGGCTTGTTGACCTTTGACTCGCCCGAGGCTGGGTCAGGAATCTGCCCAAGCATCGCCATCGCTTGAGTGAACATCATCGAAATCAGCACGTCGAAGGTGGCTGGCGGTGCTGGCGGCGGAGCGTCGGTTGTAACTTCATCGCTCGATTCCGCGGGAGCGGTTTCCGAGGCAGGTGTTTCGACGACTTCGCTTTTCGCGTCGGACGCTTCTTTCTCCTTGGCGACCTGCTCTTTCCAGTCGCTATCGACGATGATTTTGGGTTCTTCTTGCTCGGAGTCGCTCATGATAAAGACCTGTTAAACCGCTTCGCTTTTGGGGGTGGATGGATCCGTCGGTGCGCGTCCGATTCGGCGTTCGATGGTGGCGCCAACGAACCCCGCAAACAGCGGATGGGATTTGAGTGGCTTGCTTTTGAACTCGGGATGGAACTGAACAGCCACGAACCAGGGGTGGTCCGGAAGTTCTACGATCTCGACCAAGCCACCATCGGGGCTGGTGCCAGCAAATCGCATCCCGTTCGCTTCGAACTGCTGACGATACTGGTTGTTGAATTCGTATCGATGGCGATGGCGTTCGTGAATCACCTCCGCATCGTAAGCCTTGCCCGAAACGCTGTGTCGATCCAGTCGGGATTCCTGACTGCCCAGTCGCATGGTCCCGCCCATCTGAGTGACGTTCTGCTGCTCGTCCAGCAAGCAGATCACAGGATGGCGAGTGTCCTTGTCGAATTCACTGGAATGGGCTCCATCCAAGTCCATCACATTCCGCCCGAACTCAATCACGGCGCACTGCATTCCTAGGCAGATTCCAAAGAAAGGAATTCCTCTTTCCCGAGCGAAGCGAATGGTTTGCACCTTGCCCTCGATTCCACGTTCGCCGAACCCTCCAGGCACAAGAATGCCGTCGTATCCGCTGAGCAAACGTTCGGCCCCTTCACGTTCGATGTCGGCGCTTTGGATGCGGCCAATGCGGACCTGAGACTGGTGGTGCATGCCCGCGTGATCGATCGCCTCGTAGATCGACTTGTAGGCGTCTTTGTGCTCGGCGTACTTGCCCACCACGGCGATTGAAATCTCGTGGCGGGGATTTCGCAAGCGGTGCAAAAGATCCGTCCAGGGAGTGATGTCCAAGCTCTTGGCAGTCGAAAGCCCAAGCTTCTCGACGACCAGTTCATCGAGTTTGTTGTCAACCAAGGAAAGAGGGACCTCGTAGATGGAGAAGTCCTTGTCCTTTTCTTCAATCACCGCTTGGGTCGGCACGTTGCAGAACAATGCGATCTTTTCGCGGTCCTCCCGGCTGATCGAATGCTCGCAGCGACATACCAAGACATCGGGTTGGATTCCGATCTCACGAAGTTGCCCGACCGAGTGTTGGGTGGGCTTGGTTTTCAGTTCGTCGGCTGCCTTCAGGTACGGCACCAAGGTAAGGTGCATGTACAGGCAGTTTTCGCGTCCCACGTCCAATGAAAATTGGCGAATGGCTTCCAGGAACGGCAGGCTTTCGATATCACCAACCGTCCCACCGATTTCGGTGATCACGACATCGACATCGTCACCCCCCATACGTTTGATGACCGATTTGATCTCGTTGGTGATGTGAGGAATCACCTGAACGGTTTTGCCAAGAAATTGGCCCTTGCGTTCTTTCTCGATCACCGAGAGGTAGATTTGTCCGGTGGTGTAGTTGCAGTCGCGAGTCAGAACACCAGAGGTGAATCGCTCGTAATGCCCGAGATCCAAGTCGGTCTCGCTGCCATCATCCAGCACATAGACTTCACCATGCTGATAGGGGCTCATCGTGCCAGGATCGACGTTGATGTACGGATCCAGCTTCTGCATGCGGACGCGTAGCCCCCGCTGTTCCAGCAACATGCCGATTGAGGCGCTCGTCAGCCCCTTGCCGAGAGAACTGACCACGCCGCCGGTAACAAAGATATGTTTCGTCATGGAATTTGATCATACCAAGACGAGAAAATTCCGGAAGTGATCGAATGCAGAAGAAATCAAGAAGCACTTTGCTCCCGGAATTCACGTCATTCCAGCCTTGCGATGAACGCGTCCAGGTCTTCCTGGGTGTCAATGCCGGCAGCCGCGGACTCGATGCGGGTGACTAAGATCCGTTTGCCGGCTTCGATCGCGCGAAGTTGTTCCAGACGCTCGGTTTGCTCCAGCAGGCTTGGTCGCTGGGATGCGAACCATTTCAGAAAATCGCCGCGGTAGGCATACAGGCCAATGTGATGCCAGTAGGTCGGAGGTTCCGCTGCCAGTCGG
>JBGCGI010000051.1:0-56271 GCA_045110715.1 Rubripirellula sp. | reverse complement strand
GGTGGATTTTTTGGACATGGGGGTCTCGGAGCTGACGTGGAACGAGTCTGCTCAACCTACCAAAACCCACCATCTTTGTGACCGACCCGCATTCGAGCCGTCTCAAAGGTGCTGCCTAGCGACCCAGCCAAGGCATCGAATCCGCACCAATTCGATTGCGCACTGGCTCAGGCAATGGTTGCTGATAGCTCGGTGGACGCGAAGCAGCCTCGTAGGGACCGATATCGTTCTGTGGGAACGGATCATGGACAACTGCCTGAGCCTGCTGCTGGTTCATCGTTCCTGCTGGTGGTAGCAGACCGCGTCCACGACAGCCTGCCAAGGAAACCACCACCAGCGCGAACGCAAATGTCAGGACGAGTTGACGCAGACGATGGAGATTGTTCACAGCGATTCCTTGCAGAGGCTTTTGAGGCAGCAACGAGGGTACGAAGTTCCCCCTGCTCAAACCAAGAGGAATCCGTCCACCAAGAGCAACCCGACGCGATTGCCATTGGTATCCATGACATCAGATCGATCCAACGCTAGCTTCGACCTGACACTTGTCGGCGCCAGTCATCGAAATCGATTCGCTGTGGTTGGGATCATTCGCGTGATTCGAGTCAGTCCGGCAAGTGGGCCGCAAATACCGTGCTATCCGGCTTGGGCTCCACGGTGCATCGATCCATCAATGCAGGCAACACAACCGTCATTCCGGTCTTCAGCGTCGTGACACACTCCGACGTGCGCAGCTCTACTTCACCTCGTGGAACCGTCAGGATGTGAAACTTGCCGTCACCACCGATCTGACCGGAACCCTTCTCCAGTAACTGCAGAACGAACTTGTCGCATTCAACGACGGCCTGCCAGCCAGCTCGTTGCGCGTCACACCGCCGCGTGGCGACCGGCCCAGACTCATAGTCTGTGACTTCAATCGCTTGCTGGATATGCAGCGGACGTGGCTTTCCATCAGCCCCCATGCGATCCCAATCGTACAACCGAAAAGTTGTGTCACTTGACTGCTGAATTTCCGCGACCAACAAACCTGCACCCAGAGCATGCACGGTCCCTGCGGGAATGAAGACAACATCACCGGCCGAGGGATGAAACGAATGCAGCACCTCCTCGGTGCGTCCTTCATCGATCGCGGCTTGCAGTGCTTGGCTGTCCACGCCCGCCTTCAGCCCCGCGTAGACCACGCTGCCCGGGTCTGCCGAGACGATGTACCATGCTTCGGTTTTTCCCAAATCAGGCTTTGCCATCTGCAGACCGTACCGATCATCGGGATGCACCTGCACCGATAGAACCCGATTGCAATCCAGGTACTTCAGCAACAGCGGAAAGCGGCCATCGCCGGCTTGGGACGAAAAATCGGATCCGAGCAGCCAGTCGCCAGATTCCGCGATCACTTCGGCGAGCGTCCGTCCAGCCAACGGGCCGTTGGAAACAACACTCTGGTCGTCGCCATGATCGACGACTTCCCAACTTTCGGCGTAGTCCGATTCTGGGCCGATCGGCTTGCATAGCTGATCTCCCAGTTTTCGGCCGCCCCAGATGATCTGCTTCAGAACCGGCTGAAATTCAAGCGGATAGGGTCGCATCGTGCTCATTTGACTGGTGACAATTCGTATTTTCAGGCGTTAAGTTGGCAGCTGGAGCGAGCGGTTTTTGCGCTGCTTGTTACACTAGCTCTACGGCATCATTTTCACCAAGCCCACAATCGGCGAAAGTGGTGTTCGCGAACAGGGGATCATTCCCCCACCCCATTCCTTCATCCCCCCAAAGAGATTCCGTGGAACGATTGGCTCGCCCCCAGGACGATCTGTTCGAGAGTTCGACGATGACGTTCGGGGAACACCTCGAAGAACTCCGCAAGTCGCTGGTCAACGCCATTATCTGGCTAGGAGTCGGACTGGCGATCGGATTGATGTTCGCCGATCGAGTGATCCTGTTTGTACAGCGTCCGCTTCAGGGCGCAATCCAGAACTTCAATGCAGATCGAGACCTACACCGTCTGGGCTACACCGATCCCAACGCAGAGGAGATTCAACCTCTACGGAAGTTCCTCTCCAACAATGCGCTGATCTGGGAGATTGTCTATGACATTCCAGAGGAACTGCAGACGCTGACGATGAAGTCGCTGGTGCCTGCGGAAACATCACAGGCTGATTCCACCGAGGGAACGGACGAAAACGTCAGGTCGGTCAAGCCGTTGGAAATGGCGGAGCTGCTTGCTGAACTTCCTGACCCCACAACTTTGAAACCGCGGATCCAACTGCGAGAAAACAAGACGGGCCTGAGTTCACTGAAGCTGGAAGAGCCCTTCATGATTTGGGTCAAGGCGGGGCTGATTGTCGGCGCGGTGTTGGCTTCACCGATGATTCTTTACCACCTGTGGTCCTTCATTGCCGCGGGACTGCATGCCCATGAAAGACGTTATGTATACATCTACTTGCCGTTCAGCGTGACGCTGTTCGTCTCTGGTGTCGTGCTGGCGTTCTTCTTGGTCTTGCACTACGTCCTGTCATTCCTACTCTCCTTCAACGGTGGAATGGATGTCTCGGTCGAACCGCGACTGACCTACTACATCAACTTTGTCTTGCTCCTTCCACTGGGCTTCGGAATCGCGTTTCAGCTGCCATTGGTGATGCTGTTCCTACAGCGAATCGGCTTGTTCGAGACCGAAGCTTACATCAGCAGCTGGAAAGTCGCCGTGTTGGTGATTTTCGTACTATCGATGTTGCTGACTCCTGCCGACGTGACCAGCATGGTCGCACTCGCACTTCCACTGGTATTCCTCTACGCCTTAGGAATCTTGATGTGCAAGTTCATCCCGCGTGGTCGCGGCATGGGCAGTGATGCCTACGATCCGGCTTGATCAAGCAGCCGTTGCACGGATCAAAATCGGTTTTCGAGAATCGCTTGGCGGCGAATGGTCCCTTTGCTGGTCAATTCGCCTGCTTGCTGGCTTAGAGGCTGCTCGAAGTGGTGGATGGTGCACGAACCTAGCTGTCTAGAATCGGAAACGATCTCTTTGATTGCCCCCTCGACTCCGCGATTCGCCGAATCGATCCATAGCTGCAGCGACTCGCCGAGAATCAGCATCGCGTGATCGACTCCCTCGATCCGCTCGACTTCACGTTCAATCGATTGCGGGTAAACCTTGCAGCCGTTTGGCAGGATCAACAGGTCATCCAGCCGGCCAAGGATTCTGAGCTGGCCAGTCTCCGGATCAGACTCGACCAAATCACCGGTGGCGAACCAGCCCAACGAATCAATTTTCGCCTGCGTTGCCAACTCGTCGCCCCAATATCCCTGCATCAGATCGGGACCGCGCACGTACAACTGGCCATCACGGATCACGTGCTCCCAGCCATCAACAAAGGCTCCCACCAAACCCGCCGTCGCGTTCGCAGGCGTTGCACTGCAAATCACCGGCCCCGTCTCGGTCAAACCGTAACCTTGAATCACCGTGACGCCTTTTCGTCTCCATGCCTCAAAGGCCGTGGTCGACAACGCGGCTCCTCCGCAGCCCAACAGTTGCAACCGGTCCAGCCCATCGACTTTGCCTTCCAACATTCTGTTGGCAAGACTTGGCACGACATTCATCAGTGTCGGTCGGACGGCTTTGGATCGCGTTTGAAGAGTTGACCATCCCAGCCCGACAGACAGCCGACACCCGCTCAATAGCCACGTGCCAAAGTCACAGGTTCGTGCGTAGGCATGCGAAAGAGGCAGTACCGTCAACCGCACGTCATCAACGGATTGCGGAACAGCAGCCAGTTTCGCAGCCGCGTTGCCAACCAGACTCCGATGCGAAAGAACGACACCCTGTGGTTGCCTGGTCGTGCCACTGGACCACAGCATCAACGAAGCGTCGTCGCAGGAATATGAATCGGCCTGCAAGAGACCTGAATTTGGGGCTTGCGACAGCGGCGGGAGTGTTCGGCAATACTCCGGCTCGAGCCACTGCCCACCGACACGCCCCCATCGACGAGCGACTTCCCCCTGAGGTAACCGATGGTCAATCGGCACTTCCAGCGCCCCGACCGCCATGCACGCCAACGAGATCACGATGTCGGATTCAGTGTTCTCGCTTAAATAACCAATCCGACGAGGCAGATCTGGCGAATGATCGAATCGCGAAGAGAGTTCTTCAGCGAAAATCGACACCCAATCGTGCAACCGTTTCCAGGAGACTTCCACCATCGCCCGATCAGTTTCAACGAGTAACGCAGTCTCCGAGGGTCGAGACTCAACCTGATGAAGAAAGGCGTGAAGAAGTGATCGGAAAGTCATTTGCGGCTTCGAGAGATGCACAAAAAAAGGCCAGGCACGAAGCCTGACCTTTGATACTGTTGGCCAGGACATTCCCTGGCACTTCGTCGATTCGCGTTCGTGATCTGGTTGCTGGTGGCCTCACGGCCAGCAGGTCACGTGAGCAATTCGACTCAACGGTTGAACCAGTGCACTAGGCGGTCGCGCCCAAAGCGGCACGCAGCTTGGATGCGTTTCCGGCTTGGCCGAAAGCTGTCATACGGGCAACGCAGACTTCTTTCATGGCGGTTCGTGCTGGCTTCAAGTAAGCCCGTGGATCGAAGGCAGACTTGTCCTCGGTCAAAACCTTGCGGATCGCACCGGTGATTGCCATGCGGCAATCGGTGTCGACGTTGATCTTGCGGACACCGCTCTTGATACCACGCTGAATTTCTTCGACGGGAACACCGTAAGTCTGCTTCATTTCGCCACCAAACTGATTGATGATGTCTTGAAGCTCTTGTGGGACGCTGCTGCTGCCGTGCATCACCAGGTGAGTGTTAGGCAACTTGGCATGAATGGCATCGATACGGTCCATCGCCAAGACTTCGCCGGTAGGCTTCTTGGTGAACTTGTAAGCACCGTGGCTGGTACCAATGGCAACTGCCAACGCATCGACACCGGTTTCGGCGACAAAACGCTCTGCTTCTTCTGGGTCAGTCAGCAGCTGGTCGTGAGTCAACTCACCGACAGCACCGTGACCATCTTCTTGCTCGCCCTCGCCAGACTCAAGGGATCCCAAGCAGCCAAGTTCGCCTTCAACGCTGACGCCCTGAGCGTGTGCCATTTTGACCACTTCTGCGGTAACCTTGACGTTGTAGTCGTAGTCAGCAGGGGTTTTTCCATCTGCTTCCAACGAACCGTCCATCATCACGCTGGTGAAACCGTTGTCGATCGCTGACTGGCAGGTCTCAGGGCTGTTGCCATGATCCTGATGCATGACGATTGGAATGTGCGGATGCAACTCAGTTGCTGCAATCATCAAGTGACGCAGGTAAGCATCTTGAGAATAGGATCGAGCGCCACGTGATGCTTGGATGATCACTGGCGAATCGGTTTCCTCAGCGGCCTCCATGATCGCTTGAATCTGCTCCATGTTATTGACGTTGAAAGCAGCGACGCCGTAATCATTTTCGGCGGCATGATCGAGAACGACTCGAAGAGGAACCAATGGCATGGTGGAACCTTGAAGGCAAAAGGGAATTGGATGGTCTTGTTTGAGCCGCGATTATCCCTGCAGAAAGCGGAATCGCAAGGGCGTCGCCAATCGTCGGCCAAATCCGCCCCCTTACCGCTTCACTTTGGGGTAAGCGATGTCTTTACTACGCCGGGGGCAGAGGGACACGCCTCGAGGTTTAGGGGGCTCTCGAGCGAATTTTCTGGGCCGCTTCCTTCGAGGCAGTCACAACCGCCCCCACGCGAGCTTTTTTGGCTTTTCGATTCAGCTCGCCAAGCGCCGCGACATGCGTTTCGTTCCCCTTCGCACCCAAAATCTGGCAAGCAGCTTGCAGTACGACCGGATTGGTCGACTCAAGCAGGCCGACTGCGACGGGAGCAGGTTCGTCACACTTGGCGATCAAAATCTCAAACATGGGACGCTGTTTTTGCCGATCTGCCAGCGCGTCTGCAACCACGATCAGCAGTTCGGGCGTGACCGTCGCGTTGACCGAAACCGACATGATTTCCATGAAATCATCGCTGGAAACGTAGGACGCTTGCAACCACTTCAACAGCAAAGGCTGACCTGGATCGGTCCAGCGCAGAAAACAATTTCGCTTTTGGTCACTGATGTGGCTTTCACTCGCCAGCAGCTTGGACATCTCTCGGGTGACTTTGTCACGCATGGACTCATCGACATCGATTCTGGCCATCGTTTCCCAAGCCGACCTCTCGCGTGTGTGGTCTGGCGAGGCTAGATCATCCAGGGTTTGCTGAATCAACAACTTAGAATCGAAGTTGGTCGCGCGCAGAACTCGCCATATTTCGTCGGCCGAGCGCGAATAGAAATCATGCACTTGTCGCAGCACGGGCTCGTGCACTCGTGTCTGCAGGTCAACGTTCGGATTGCTCTTGCACAACGTGATCAGCGCTTCGGCGATCTGAGCGCGGTCTCGCATGTAATGGTCGGCCAAAAGCAGGCTGACAAGCGCATCAATGGAGCTTTCATCACCAAACTTCTTGATGAACGGCAGACTGGACTTGGAATCCCAGTAGTGGCCATTGCGAAGCACCGCCGTGACAGGAGCGAGGCAACGTTTGTCGCCCCAAACGAGAACGGCCTCCTGCCAATTCTCCACCGCAAACGTATCGCTGGTGTCAAAGGTGACCAAAAAATCGACGACTTGCTCTTGGTAGGTTTCTGCAAAAGGAATCCCCGCAAGCTTGCTGTAGGCCGATCTTCGATCCCAAGAGGAATCGTCTTTCGCGCGAGAAAGGTAGTACTCGATTCGCAACTGCGTTTCGTCAACGCCGTACTCCTCGAACAGTCGAGTGGTTCGCGCCACCGCTTCGGTATCATCGCTGTCGTGAATCGTGATCAAGAATGGTGCTGCTGCCGAGCCAATTTTCTGCAACACATCCTCGGCTTGATTGCCAACCGATGTACTCAGCAACCCGCTCAGCCATGGCGCGATGTCAACGGTTGGATATTCTTCGGCGACTCGTAGAAGCTGTTCCAAAACCGGATCCGTTCCATAACTCTTTCGCCCTTTGACCAAGCCTTTTTCATAGTCCCCCATCAACTCGACAAACAACTGGGGCAGATGCTCTGCGGTTCCCCAGCGTCGAAAGGCTTTCAGTAAGACGATCTTCTCTTGGGGGCTACCAAAATCGATTTGGAAAGTCGATGCGATCGATCGCGATACATCCTCTCGCTTGCTCGGATTGACCGGGCTTCCATACAAGAACTCAGCTGCCACGCGCTGCTGCAAATCGAGCGAGTGGTGATCCTTGCGATCTCTCGCCGTCAATTGAATGATGGCTGCATCCACGTTTTCAGGGACTTTCCAGTTCGCTTTGGGGTTGGGATCGCTATCGCACAATTCTTGCAGCTGCTCCAGCGTCAAGGCATCCGCCACCGCAGGCGTGTAGGAAGAATTCGCGGCAACGCCTGTTCCTGAAATCATGTACCAGGCAACGACGCCGGCGACAGCCAGCACCGCCAACGCGACCACCATGATGGTCACCAGTACAAGTGCCGACGGTCCGGCTTTCTTTTGTGTTCTTCGCTGAGGATAACTAGCAGGCAAATTCATAAGAAACGAACAACGAGCGGGGATGAATTCGGATTTCCGATTCAATGAACCATCGAATTACGTTCGGGGAGCACGCACCGAGAGGGCACCACTTGGGCACCGACGTCCAGCGAATCAAGAAGGCCCCACGCCGTCACAGATAGATCACAAATCAAGGCACCATTCTATCAAAACGTTCACGCAGGGAACGAAGCAGTATACAAAAAGGCAGCAAGTTCACCTTCGGCCACTGAATCCAGCAGGGCGTTCAAGTCGTTTTATGACGTGATAGTGGGAACCGAACTGCGCCGAAGATGTGGTGACGTTCACCGCGTCCGACTTTGGGCGAACACTCAGCTCCAATGGCCAAGGCAGCGATCACGCGTGGGGCGGCAACTCGATCATCATGGTGGCCCCGTCAGTGGAAAAAGAGTGCTTAGCTCTTACACCGACTCATTGACCGCGCCGCTGCACGACTTCTCATCCATTGGCGATTACCAATACGCTGCTGGCACTTCACCGCTGGGAATCCTCAGCTAGTGGAACCCGTCAGGCGTTTGACGATCTCGTCAACATCGTAGACGCAGCCACCCCATGTTCCACCACCCGCTTGCTGCAAAGCAGCCCACAACCGAGTGTCGTCAGGCATATCAGGATCCACTCGGAGGTCGGGATGCGGAGTCCGACCGGCAAGCAGGGACTCAACCGATTGCCCATCCGTTGGAATCAGGTTCACGTGGCCGACAAGCTCGTTGCGATCGACTTCGATCTCAATCACGTCACCGTCTCGAACCTTGGCAATTGGGCCACCGGCAAGCGCTTCGGGGCCAACATGACCAATGCAAGCTCCAGTACTGACACCAGAGAAACGCGCGTCGGTCACCAGTGCCACTTCCTTGCCAAAGGAAAGATACTTGAGTGCGGAAGTGATCTGATACGTCTCTTCCATCCCACACCCGATTGGTCCGCGGCCGATCAAGACGATCACGTCGCCGGCCTGAATTGCTGGCTCTGACTGTCCCTTGATCGCGGCAATCGCGTCCCGCTCGGAAGTGAATACGCGAGCTGGTCCGCGTTTGCGGTAGCAACCATCATCATCAATCACGTCTGGATCAATGGAAGTGGCTTTGATCACCGAACCTTCCGGACAAAGGTTGCCCGACGGAAAACAAACCGTGCTGGTCAATCCGCGGCGACGAGCCTCCGCTGGTGGAATGATCACTTCATCAGGATCCACACCGTCAGCAGCTTGCAGATGATCTCGACAAACCTGCCTTCGTTCGCACGTCCGCCATTTGTCAAGAAGCTCATTCCATGTCATCCCCGCAACGGTTCGCGACTCTGCTTTCAACAAGCCCAGTTCTCGCAGGTGCCATGCCACTTCGGGCACACCGCCAGCCAGGAACAAGCGAACCGTCGGATGTCCAACCGGTCCGTTGGGCAGGCAATCCACAAAGCGAGGTACCAAACGATTGACTTCACGAAACGCCGCAGCATCCGGTCGCTTCAAACCAGCAGCAGCCGCAATGGCAGGGATGTGCAGCAGCAAGTTCGTGCTGCCTCCGACTGCCGCGTGAATCAACATCGCGTTGAAAATCGCATCCTCGGTCAGAATGTCTTTCGTGCTTTCGCCGCGCTCGACCATGTCGTGCGACGCGGCCGCCGAATCGCGAGCAAGCTGCGTCCAAATCGGTTGTCCGCTAGGCGCCAGCCCCGCATGCGGAACCGTCATCCCCAAGGCTTCGGCCACCACTTGGCTCGTCGCCGCCGTTCCCAAGAATTGACAGCCACCCCCGGGAGTCCCACACGCTCGACAGCCTTCCAGGGAGGCCTCTTCCAATGACATTTCCCCGCGAGTGTAGCGAGCGCCGATCGTTTGCACTTTCCCAGCATCTTCGCCAACCGTTGGAGGCAACGTCACACCGCCTGGCACCAGCACGTTGGCCAAGTCTGGACATCCAGCCAACGCCATCATCATGGCTGGCAGCCCCTTGTCGCACGTCGCAACACCAATCACTCCCTTGCGGCGCGGCAGAGACCGGATCAGCCGTCGCATCACGATTGCCGCATCGTTTCGATAGGGCAACGAATCGAACATCCCTTTGGTGCCCTGGGTTCGACCATCACACGGGTCACTTACGAAGGCCGCAAACGGAACCCCTTCCTGCTCGCAGATTTGCTCGGCTGCTGCTTGGACCAGCAGGCCAACCTCCCAGTGCCCGGTGTGATACCCGAGAGCGACCGGTGAGCCATCAGGATTGCGGACGCCCCCTTGGGTACTCAAAATCAGATACTGATCTCCCAACACGCGTCGCGGATCAAATCCCATTCCAACGCTTTGGGTCAATCCGAACAGATCACCACTGCTCCAATTGCGAAGGATCTCATCACTCAGCGGCAACTTACCAGATGGACCTGATGCATGAGTGCGTAAAGTATCGGGGGCGGGCGATTGAAAATATTTGTCGTTCATGCGCTTATCGTATCCGAAACCGGGCTTCACCTGGATGCCCGCCAATGCTCATTGCCATTCGAAAACTCATTCTGGACTGCCATGCTAGAATGCCCCTGCTTCCCTCATGATCTCACGATATTTTGGTACTTCGAGTGATTCGTCTCCCCTTCGCATTTGTCTGGCTGATCACCTTCTCTGCTGGCGTTACGACCAACGCTCTCGGCCAGACCACGCCTGCGTCGATCGACTTCAATAAGCAAGTCCGTCCAATCCTGACTCAGTACTGCTCCGCTTGCCACGGGGGAGTGAAGCAGGCCGGTGACTTGTCGTTCGTTTATGCCGAGCAGGTGTTGCCACCTGACGGCTGGGTGATCGAACCCGGCGATCCCGAAAGTTCTGTTTTGATAGAAAGAATCAAGTCCGCGGATCCTGACCAGCGGATGCCTCCTCCGGATGAGCATCCCGATCCATTACCAGCCGAGAAAGTTGTCATTCTCGCAGCATGGATTGCCCAGGGAGCGAAGTGGGGTGACCTTTGGTCCATGGCTCCGCTCGAGCGGGAAAGCACACCTCCGCAGAGCGCATCGGAGTGGCCACGCCAACCGCTCGACGAGCACGTTCACGCGCGACTGGCCAGCAATGATCTTGCTCCTTCCTCAGACGCTCCTCCACAAGAATGGCTACGCCGAGTCAGCTTCGACTTGACCGGATTGCCACCATCGATCGATCATCTCAAAACCTTTACCGACGGCTGCGAGTCGGCCACTGACACATCCGCCGTCGACGCACTTTACGCGAGTGAGGTCGAACGTCTTCTGAACAACCAGCACTTTGGTGAACGCTGGGCATCGGTTTGGATGGACTTGGCCCGATACGCGGATTCAAAAGGATTCGAGAAGGACCCTCATCGAGACATGTGGCCCTATCGAGACTGGTTGATCAACGCCTTCAATCAGGACTTGCCCTACGACGAATTCACCATCCGCCAGCTTGCTGGCGATTTGCTTGCCGACCCAACGCCCGATGACTTGATTGCCACTGCCTTTCATCGAAACACGCAAACTAACACCGAAGGCGGTACCGATGACGAGGAATTTCGTGTCGCCGCGGTGATCGATCGCATCAACACCACCTGGACTGTGTGGCAAGCGACCACTTTCGGTTGTGTTCAGTGTCATTCGCATCCTTACGATCCTTTCAAACATGACGAGTACTATTCGTGCATGGCGATCATGAACGACACGTTGGACGCGGATCTGGCAACGGACTATCCCACGCTGAAGATTCCGGAAGATCGATCGCTGGTTCCCGCCGCGATCGCGGCGCAGCAAAAGTACCAGAGTGTGCGTGAAGCCAGGAATCAACTGGGAAGTCAACTGGCCCATGACATGCGGTGGAAGCCAATCGCTCCCAGCAAAGTCGCCTCGAGCGAAGGTCAATTGAAAATCGATGGCGACCGTGTCCGGGCTGCTGGTGGGACTTTCCCGACCGGAGTGCGGTACACCTTCGAAGCAGATGCGAAAGCAATGACAGCTCTTCGTATCGAAATCGCGCCGGCAACCGACAACCCTGCCGAGTGGCCCGAGCAAGGTTCGGTCCTGAGCCACCTCCAAGTCTCGCTGATTGGCCCCGACGAAGAACGCTCTTCTGTCGCAATCTCCGATGTGTTCGTGGATGCTCTGACAGGAACCGAAGACCCCAGATCCAGCCTGAACAAAAGCAAGGAAGGCGTGGGCGGCTATCCGAAACTTCATCGGCCGCGTTGGGCCGTATTCGTTTTGAAGCAACGTTTGAAGTCAGCGCCCGATTCGGTTTTGCAGATAGAAATGTTGCAGTCCAACAGCGTCGCTGGCAACTTGGCCACTCCCATTCGGAACTTTCAATGGTCAAGCACTGACGCTGACGCCTGGACGGAACTGCTCGATGCCAAACCACTCCAACAGGCAACCAAAGCACTGTCTGATGCGAAGCGAGTCGTGGATCGAATCAAGGGTGCTGCACTTCCGGTCGTGGCCCGCCGCCCGGAACAAGTCCGTCGTTCAACCCGTCAGTTCATTCGTGGAAACTGGCTGGACCGAGGCGATGAAATTTCACCGGGAATTCCGGCAGTGTTCGGAGCAGATGCCCTGGTCCGTGATCGCCTGGACTTTGCTCGCTGGTTGGTCTCCGACCAGAACCCGCTCGCGGCACGTGTCTGGGCCAATCGAATTTGGGCACAACTGTTCGGCCTCGGCCTTGTCGAGACTCTGGAAGATTTCGGATCCAGCGGAACCCTGCCAATTGACGCAGTCCTGCTGGACCATCTTGCGACGCGATTACGAGATCAACATCAATGGCGCCTCAAGCCAATGCTGAAAGAGATCGTACTTTCGTCGTCCTACCGGCAAACGAATATCGTTTCCGCCGAACTGTTGGCACAAGATCCACGAAACCGTTTGATTTCACGCGGGCCGCGAACGCGATTGACGGCCGAGATGATTCGTGATCAATCCCTCTCGATTTCCGGTTTGCTACACGATCGACTAGGCGGGCCCTCCGTCATGCCGGCACAGCCCGATGGTGTTTGGCAGACGGTTTATAACGGCGCTCAGTGGAAAACACCCGAAGGTGAACAGCGTTTTCGCAGAGCGCTGTACACGTACTGGCGACGCACCAGTCCCTATCCCAGCTTCCTGATGTTCGACTCTCCGACACGCGACCTGTGCTCGGCAAGAAGGATCGCCACCAACACGCCACTGCAAGCCTTGGTCACGCTGAACGATCCAGTTTACGTCGAGTGCGCTCAAGCCCTCGCAAAACGTTCGCTAAACACCATTGGATCGAACGAGGCCAACCTGACTGCCGCCATTGAATGGATCTATCGGTCGGCCACCCAGAGAATGGCTAGCGAAAAAGAACTGCAAGAACTGACACAATTGTATGTCGATCTGCAGACAGAAGAACCCAACCGGATCGACTTGCCAACGCTTTCGATCGTCGCCAACACCATTTTAAATCTCGATCGGGCGTTGACCAAATGACCAGCGTACAAGAACAAGCTCAACAAGAATTTGCACTCCTCGAAACGCGGCGGCACTTCTTGCGCAATTGCTCAATGGGTCTCGCCGGACTCTGGATGAACGGCAGTTCTGCGAAGGCCGAAACCGTGGATGCAGAATCGCTGCCACACTTCGCACCACGCGCAAAACGCGTGATCTTCTTACACATGGCAGGTTCACCGAGTCAGCTTGAACTTTTCGACTACAAGCCTGACTTGGAAAAACTGGACGGCCAGGATTGCCCCGATAGTTTCTTGGAAGGCAAGCGGTTCGCCTTCATCCAAGGCGTACCAAAAATGCTGGGCCCCCAGTACAAGTTCCAGCAGTGCGGTGACAGTGGCGCTTGGGTGTCAGATCGATTGCCCGAGTTTCAGTCAGTGGTTGATCAAGTCTGCTTCGTGAAGTCGATGCATACCTCCCAGTTCAACCATGGCCCCGCTCAGCTTCTGCTGCACACTGGCAATCAGAACCTGGGCAGTGCTTCGTTTGGTGCTTGGACCATGTACGGGCTGGGTAGCGAAAGCCAAAACCTGCCGGGCTTCATCGTCTTGGTCTCAGGCGGAAAAACTCCCTCAGCTGGAAAGAGCGTGTGGGGTTCTGGTTTCTTGCCGTCGGTCTACCAAGGAGTGCAGTGCCGCTCCGAGGGCGACCCCGTCTTATACCTTTCCAATCCCGAAAGTGTCTCGATCGATCAACGCCGGCGAGCACTCGATGCGATCAAACGCATCAATCAGCAGACTTTTGAGGAAACGGGCGATCCGGAGGTTCTGACCCGAATTTCTCAGTACGAAATGGCGTTTCGAATGCAGACGCACGCCGCCGAAGCGTTCGACTTGAATCAGGAGGACAAGGCGACGCATGAACTTTACGGCACCGAACCGGGCAAGGAATCGTTTGCCAACAACTGCCTGCTCGCGCGACGATTGGCCGAGCGCGGGGTGCGGTTCGTGCAATTGTTCCATTGGGGCTGGGACTCTCATGGAGCCGCCCAAAGCGAAGCGCTCAACGGGGGCTTCAAAGATCGCTGCAAAGAAGTTGACCGCCCCATTTCCGCGCTTCTGAAAGACCTCCAACGACGAGGCCTCTTGGATGACACGCTGCTCGTCTGGGGAGGTGAGTTTGGCCGCACACCGATGCGAGAGAATCGGGGCGGTCGCGAAATGAAGTTCGTCGGACGTGACCACAACCCAAGTGCCTTCACGATCTGGATGGCAGGCGGAGGCATCAAGCCGGGTCTAACGTTTGGAGCGACAGACGAAATCGGCTACGAAGCGATCGAGAACAAAGTTTCGCCTCACGATCTTCATGCAACGCTACAGCACTTGCTTGGCATCGACCACCGTCGCTTGACGTTCATGCACCAAGGTCTGCCTCAGCGACTGTCGAACGTCACACAACCTTCGCGGGTTGTGAAAGAGTTGTTCGCCTAACACAAGTCGGCAAGCGAACTACATCCGACGCTTGCGTTTCTTGTGCATCGGATTCAGCTTGCTCTTCATCGCCGGCTCTACATTGGCAGCAACGGCGGCCTGCGGCTTCGGAGGCATTGCTTCGAAACCATCGATCGTGTCGCGTTTCAACTCTTTGTTGATCCGACGTTCGATGCTGGTCAAAACCTCTCCCTCGCCGGGAACCACAAACGTGAAAGCGATTCCGTCGCGGCCCATTCGGCCTGTTCGACCAACGCGATGGACGTAGTCATCACAATCCTGGGGCACGTCGTAGTTGATGATGTGGGAAATCGTGCTGATGTCGATCCCGCGCCCGACAACATCGGTCGCTACCAAAATCTTCAACTTGCCGTCGCGTAATCTCTGCAAGACACGATCACGTTCACGCTGCTGCATATCGCCATGCATGCTGCCGCAACCGTCAAACGTATGACTGAGCTGACGGTAGAGGCGATCGGTTCCACGCTTGGTGCGACAGAATACAATCGCCTGTTCGGGCTGCTCGCGCTTGAGCAATCGGTCCAACAAGTCGGACTTGCGGTTCTGTGCAACGGTGAAGTAGTGCTGCTCGATTGTTTCAACTGCCATCTCATCCTTGCTGCAGTCGATCACTTCCGGATGATGCATGTAGGATTCCGCCAAACGACGCACGGTCGTTGGCAAAGTTGCTGACAGCAACAATGTCTGGCGATCTGAAGGACACTTTCGAAGGATGCGTTCGATCTGAGGTCGGAAGCCAATGTCCAACATTCGATCCGCTTCATCCAAGACGACGCACCAGACCTTGTCGGTGCGAAGCGAGCGACGTTGTAGGTGGTCGTGCAGTCGTCCAGGCGTGCCGACAACAATTTGCACACCATTCTCAAGTTGGCGAAGCTGGCCGTTGATATTCTTACCGCCAGCCAAAACAGCAATCTCGGTGTGAACACCATGAGCCAGTCGCTGGGCCTCACGTCCAACCTGATCGGCCAGTTCTCGAGTCGGCACGACCACAATCGCCTGGGGGTCTCGGCAGTCCTCTAAAGAATCGAGTTGCTCGAGAATCGGAATCGAAAAGGCAGCCGTTTTTCCGGTACCGGTACGGGCCTGACCAATCACATCCAGGCCCTCCAAGGCCAAGGGAATCAAACTGGCTTGGATCGGGGAGGGCTTTTCAAAACCTGCTTTTTCGAGCGCCCGACGCATCACGGGCGAGAGGTCGAGTGCGTCAAACGACTCGATTTCCTGCTGTTCTTCAGTTGTATTCATGTGAGCAGTGTAACGTGGCCTTCGAAATCGCACTACGCGGAGTTGGTCAATTACCCAGCTTCGCTTGCTGGGCAGCACGTCGCCTGGAGGCATAGCGTTTGACGAGTTCATCCACCACAACACCGCCCAAAATCACGGCTCCGATGACCGCATATTCAATATTTGTTGGGATCGCATCTACCAACGTGATCGTGTTCTTCAAAACCTGCATGACGGCAGCTCCGATCACGACCCCGATGATCGTCCCCTCGCCCCCTCGCAAACTGCATCCGCCCAGAACAGCACCAGCAATGGCATAAAGCTCGTAGAAATTCCCAAAGTCGACCGGCTGAGCACTGCCCACGTCCAATACAAACAGTAGCCCCCCGAGCCCACTGAGCATCCCGCAGATCACATAGGCAAGGACGATCATGCGGTCGGTATTGATCCCACTGAATCGGGTCGCCGTTTCATTTCGCCCCAAGGCCAGCATGTATCGCCCATAGACCGTGAAGTTCAAAAAGAGGATCGCCAACACCGTCACCAACAGCAGGATCAAACAGGGATTCGGTATCCCGAAATCTGTACCTGGGAGCGCCAACTGCCCCTGAGCCAAATCACGTAGATCTTGGTATCCGCCTTTGAAGCCCTGAGTTTGGTCCTGCACCATCCCGCGCGTCAGCCCACGGTAAAACAACAGGCCACACAAGGTGACGACAAAGGGCTGTAGCTTCACTTTGGTAATCAACAACCCATGCGAGAGACCGATCACAAACGAGATCACGACCACAATCAGCATCGTCAGCGGAACGGACATTCCATGCTCCACCAACATCCAGGGCGTCAAGCAACCTATCAAGCACACCACTGAACCAATCGACAGATCGATTCCCGATGTGATGATGACGAAAGCTGCACCAATCGACAAAATTCCAAACAGCGCGCTACGCCGAATCAAATTCTCGATATTGAATTCTGTCAAAAAACGATCGCTCATCAGCGCGGTCGCGATGCAAATGAACAGCAGCAATCCAAAGATACCTAGGATCTTCTTCATCGTTTCTCTTTTAGCTAAACAGCGTCATTGTTTCGTGAGAGGCAACACCGTTGCCTGGATTCGTTCATGAAGTTGCCAACGGGCTACCAGTTGCTAACTGCATGATCGCCTCTTCGGTCATCTCGTCCTGGGAAAGCTCACCAGTGATTCGCCCCTCGTGCATGACGATCGCGCGATCCGACATGCTCATCACTTCTTCCATTTCACTGGAAACAAAAAGGATTGCCACGCCACGTTCTGCCAATTCTTCCATCAACCGATAGATCTCTTGCTTGGCTCCAATGTCCACGCCGCGTGTCGGTTCATCCAACAGCAACACCTTGGGATGCATCGAAAGCCACTTGCCGATCACGACTTTCTGCTGGTTCCCGCCGGAAAGGTACTGCGTCTGCTGCATGTCATTGGGTGTCTTGATCTTCATCTCTCGGATCATCTCGTCTGAATCATGCTGCTCCTGCGCGCGATTCAGGAAGACGCCAGCAAGCTTGTGCCGTGAAAGACCAGGCAAACCAATGTTGTTTCGAATCCCCATTTCCAAGATCAAGCCCTGTTGCTTGCGATCTTCGGGGACCATCGCCATACCCGCGTCAATCGCATCACGGCAGTTTCGCAGGTCGATCGTCCTTCCATCGACCTCCACACTTCCGCTTAGTGGTTGGCCGACTCCGAAAATGCTCGTCATCATTTCCGTGCGTCCAGCTCCTACCAATCCGGCCACTCCGACCATCTCGCCCGCCCCCACTTGGAAAGTGCATTGGTGTGCCGGCCAAGCACTCGTGCGTAGACCTTCAACTTTCAAAACGGGGGCACCAATCTCGTGATCCGCCCTGGCGTAGTACTGAGAGATGTCGCGACCGACCATCAGTTCGACCATCGCATCGTGACTGATTTCTTCACGGCTGAGCTCCCCCGCATTCTCGCCATCGCGCAGGACCGTCACCCGGTCAGCGATTCGCTTGATCTCTGCCAACCGGTGTGAGATGTAGACAACCGTTACACCACGTTCACGTAAGCTCTCGATCACCTCGAAGAGAGCTTCGGTTTCATGCTGAGACAGGCTACTGGTGGGCTCGTCCATGATCAACATTTTCGCATCAACGGAGAGAGCTTTTGCAATCTCAATCAATTGCTGCACACCAATCGTCAGGTTGCCAACGATGGTGGAAGGATCGACATTCAAACCCACCATCTGCAAAAACTGAACCGAATCCTTTTGGATCCGCTGGAAGTCAATCAGACCAAAGCGTAGCGGTTCGCGGCCAAGGTAGATGTTAGCACCAACGTCCAAGTTGTCAGCCAAGTTCAATTCTTGGTGGATCAAAGCGATACCGAGATCCAATGCCGTCTGCACCGAATCGATCGCTACCTGGCGTCCATCAAACCAAACTTCGCCCGCATCCTGCGGCTGCACACCCGCCAGAATTTTCATCAGGGTGCTCTTACCAGCACCGTTCTCGCCAATCACTGCATGAACTTCGCCGCGTGCGAACGATGCATCCACGTCCTTCAAGGCCGTGACGCCGGCGAATCGCTTGGTGACTTTGCGGACTTCAAGCAGCGGTTGGGCAACAGCTGCTGAACTCACTCTTCACCCATGTTCTTCTTGAGCTCTGCCCAAAACTCATCCACGTTGTCCTGACGAATCTGCCTAGCCTCAATGTTCACGAATCCATCCTCTGGTAGGTCCATTTCCAATGGGGTCATCCCTTGAGCAAGACCAACAAGCACTCGAACGGATTGCCGACCGTACTCATAAGGGTTCTGAACGACCGTGCCGTGAACATTTCCATCAATGATGCCCTGCAGTGTTTCATTCGCTTCATCGAAGCCGACCACTTTCACCTCACCAAGTTTATCCCCTTGCTTCAGCGCTTCCAAAATCAGCGGTGGATTGTAAGCGAACAGGCCAACAGCACCTGCCAAGTCTGGGTGGCGAGAAATCGCATCTTCCACGTTTGCCTTGCCTTGAGCTCGGTCAAACTGATCGGTGTAGGTACCGACAATGTGCCAATCGCCTTCTTTGATTTCCGCGTCGGGCGGATCGAATCGAGACGAATCACTGGAACGACCAAGGACCGCGTCAATCAGACCTTGTCGACGACGACGCGAATTGTCTTGCTCAAGACGTCCAATGAAGATTGCGATTTTACCTCCCTCTGGAAGAGCCTCTTTGACCAGGTCGCCGCACATCCGTCCGGCTAAGTAGTTGTCCATCCCGATGTAGCATTCACGATTGGAATCAGGTGCGTCACTGTCGTGCGTGATCAGGTGCGTGTACTCAGCAGCTTTGTTCAGAATTTCGTTTTGATTTTCAGGATCGATCGGGCTGACCGCGATTCCATCAACTCCCCGGGTAATCATGTCTTCGATCATTCGCTTCTGATCACTGATCCCCTCGGCAGGCATCAGAACCCTCACATCGGCCCTGAATTCCTTGCCACCTTGTTTAACACCCGACTCTGCGATCACCCAGAAGGATGCCACACCATTGGTCACAAAAGCAATTTCCGGCCGCTTCGGCGCGTTCGACCTACCATCGGAGGAAGCTGAATCCTGGCTGCTGCAACCAACCAACAGAACCAGACACAAACCTACTACGGAAAGATATTTCATCATCACAACACTGAGTTCACGGTTCGTTCACGCACGCAACGAGCGTTGCGTTTTGCTCATCAGGAGCGAGAGTGCAGGATTCTAAGTGCCACTGACTCGAATCGCAAGGATTCTCGCGTCTGCTGGCCGACGAAGTCCATTGAAAAGTAGACCTGCGTGGTGTCAAACCTTGCCGACTACGAGTGTTGCAGGGGCGAATCTACCAACCAGATCCTGCGGCGAGAGCGGCCTCGATTGACCGCACGACCGACACAGTTGGAAAGACGATCCGTCACTTTCTTGATGATTGTCTCATGGGGACGGTTTTGTTGTCGAATTGAATCTGCCTGGTCGAACACACCAGTGAGTAGCGTTCCTCCCGTCCGCTGCCAACTCAACCCCAATGCTTGAGAACTCGCCGTGGCATCCTCCCACACAATCCGATCCAACCGATCAAAATCAACCTCGTCACCCCGGCGCACTGCGGTCGAGGCCGCCACTCGGCTGATGAGTGAAACCGCTCACGACCTCAAGTCGCCACTGACAACCGTTCGAGAAGCAATCCGCATCGTCCATGATGGCTACGTTGGCGATGTCACCTCTGATCAAAAAGGGTTCCTCAGCTCTGCCATGGATCAGTGTGATTGCATCGAGCAAATGATCGGCGAGATGGTACAACTGGAGCGATTGCGAACCGGCACTCCGCGCGTCACACGCCGTTGGGTCCCAATTCAAGAGATCCGTCACGGCATCGACGAGACGCTGCGACCTTGGGCCATGCCGCGTCAAATCGAAGTCCTGTGGGATGGGGCCGACGATTCGTCGGAAACCGTTTTCGCCGATCCTGCGATGCTGCGACGACTGATCGTGAACTTGGTCACCAACGCCGTTCGCGTGACTGCGGAAGGTGGCACCATCCTGATACGAATTCAACGCCAGAACCCTGACGCTGTGCGATGGTCGGTAATCGACCAGGGCACGGGAATCAGCGAAGCCAACTTGCAGCAGATCGCGGATCAACAAACCTCCTTCAGCGGCAGCGAAGGCCTAGGCTTGGCCATCAGTCGCCAACTCGCTGCCCTTCATTTTTCCTCGCTATTCATCCGATCACGACTTGGAAGCGGAACCGAAGTCAGCTTTGACACGGTGGCCGGTGGACCACGAAGTATCGCCGACGCGTGGTCCGCTTGGCGAGTCGCCCAGCGTGGTCCACTGAAGAAACCCCAGCACCGTGACGATTCCGAAATCGGGCAACTTCAAAAACCACGACTTTGCACACCCCGTCGCATGCGACTGGATCCACCGGTGCTGTCGGTGGAACTCTCCCACGAAGCATCGAAACCGCGATGCGAAGACCGCTTGGCCGCTGGCACCGTAACCGTGGGTGCTGCGGTCTCTCGCGAGGCTGCAGATTCGTTTGACAAACTCTTGCAAACAGAACTCCAGATGTTCGATCTGGTCTATCGAGTCAGCACACGACGATGGGCTTGGTTCTTCGACACCGACGCACATGGCGTGCAAGACCGTATCGACTCGATCAAAGACGCTGCAGTCGCCAAGATCCCAACCGCTAGAACCACATGGTCAAAACCGCAAATGGTTCCTGTCGAAGCACGCCGCACGACCGCTCGCGTCAGCGATCTGATTGTACGTGAGTCACTGGCCGCTTCGGCGCCCAATCACGGACTGGACAAGAACCAGGTCCGCTTGGGCACCGCTCCCATCGAAGTTTCCGAAGTCGCAAGCCAGCGTCTTGACGAAGAACTTCGCCGGCTGGCATCGCAAATGCGAGTGCAGACAAAAAACCTGCAACAGCAAGCAAAAAACCTTCGTCCAAAAAGATGAACGAAGGCTTTTGCAGAGACGTTGGTCAGATCAGAGACGATCAAGGTTTGATCGTATTGCCCTGCTGCATTCCCTTACGCTGACGTTTATAGATCTCGGAGATATCCGAGGGCAGACGCGAGTTTGCACCCTTCGGAGCGACTCGCTGGAAGTCTTCGCCTCGTGCCGCGGAGCCGAACGGAGTCGTGATCGTATCGTCGATTGTCTTGAGATAACTCTGCAGCTTCCAAGCGGGAATGATCGTCAAACCCAACTCGGTTGCAGTTGCCTTGATGTTACCCATCTCACGAATCGTGGCAGCATTCCGATCGGCGTTGATCGAATCGGGATCGCCAAGCTCAGGATCTTCGCCAACGACCAGGAAGCGGATCGTCGCATCAAGTTTGCCTGTGACCACTTTGGCTCCGGCAGACTCGATTTGGCCGATCAGCACTTTGTTGTCAGGCCGATTGTCGCCATCGATATCGATGTCGCCAGCCAACGCGATTTTCACGAATCGACCTGGAGCCCAAAACGGTGAAAAGATTTTGTCCCCAGGAATGATAGGGTTTCTGATTTCCGGTTGTGCGATCACACGAGCAAGCGCCAAGTGTGGTCCCTGAACTTGAATGACCTGGATTGTTGCTTTGACCTTTGCGTCTTCCAAACGTTTGGAATCGTCTTCGTCAAAGACGCCAAAAGTCACGCCCGGCCGCAGCGCGTCGGCAGAACCCAAATTGATCGTTGCCAGTTTTCCACTGTCTTGCACAAACCGAACGGTTCCCTGAGTGGTCTCGAATTTGTCTTGCTGAAGTTCGTTCAGCCGTAGCTTCTGCGTATCAATCGTGCCTTGAAGCTTTCGTGTTTGCGCGAGCAGCCCCTTCTTCTCTTCGCTCGCAGCTTTACGGACGGCATTCAAGTCAAGCGTGCTCTTCGACAACTTGTCTTTGGTGGCCTCGTTCTCTTGCTTCATTCGGGCACGGTCTTCATCGAACTGAGTGCCCAGGGTGACCAACTTCTTGTTCGCATCATCACGCTGTGTTTCAGCAAGCAATTTTTCAGCTTCCGCTGCTTTGACTTTGTTGTCGGCGTCGACCTGAATCTTGGTCGCGTCTTCTCGAGCACTTGCGTAGTTCTCGTTCAGCGACCGAATATTCGTGATCAAGAACTCTGGAAGCCGTACATAACTACGCTCCTGGGCTTCGACTTCGTTTCCGAAATACGTCATATCCTTGGCGAACTGCGCTTGAATCTCCTGCATCTTGGGATCGGACGCAGAGGTTGACTTCATTTCTTCTAGTTCTGCTTCGGTAAAGCTGCCCTGACCAAGCATCGCTTGCAGGATGCCAAGCTGTGTCTCGTACTCTGAGACGCTGTTCTGCACCGCATTGAGACGGTCAGAAGCTGTGGCTTTCTCAGACGATTGCGTGTCACCCCACTGCCACAGAAAGAAATTCAATGCCAGAGAAAGTACGAGAAAAATCAGGCAGGCAATCAAGCTGCCACGGATGACGGAGTCGTCACGAGCGACCATGGTTGATCTAGCTGTTGGAAGAGAGGATTGATCAGAGATGAAGCGAAAACAATGTTGGCTTAAAAAGCGCCCACAAAGCATGCTTACACAAGACTATTTAACTAACTCGTTTATTCTACTACTGAGCGAACGGATTTCTGCCTCAAGTTACCGTTTCCCCCGACTTTTACCGGTTGTTCCCGTCGTACGATTTAGCCTGCAGACAGCAGTTCCAATGCCACACAACCCTAAACCACCCACCAGAGGGGCATTCAGTCCTTCCACACCGTGACAAAACGTCCGGAACATTTTTCTGGATGCGAGGTTAAAATCAAAGGTAGCGAAGGCGTGTCCTTTGCTGCCCGCCTAACATCCCACCTCCAAAACCACCTTCGACTGCTATGCGAAACCGCAACCGTTCTCACCAATCGATTCGATCCTCTCGCCCTCGACGCCAGCCTAAAGCCGGTTTTACTCTTCTTGAGTTGCTGCTTGTGCTGGCAATTTTGGTTGTGATCGGCGGAATCGTGACGGTCAACGTGGTCGGCACGCTGTCTGACGCGAACGCGGACACGACGAGGATTCAGCTGAATGATCTGAAGAATCGGATCACGACGTACCAGATTCGCATGAATAGCTTGCCACAAACTCTGGAAGAGCTTCGTGACGGGCCAAGTGATGCTGCTAAGAAAGCTAAGTGGGGCGCGGCGATCATCACCGAGATTCCAAACGATGCTTGGGAGAACCCCTTGGTTTACACCGTCAACGGAAACACTTACGAGCTGCGCAGTGCTGGCGTCGACGGACAAACCAGTACCGAAGACGACATTATTGTCGAAGGCAGCTGATCGACAAACAGCTCTGTGACGGGAGGGAACGCGGCGCGGGGAAAACGCCGATGGTGCGTTCACTTCGATTCAATCGGTTCCTCCTTCACGATAGGTGTTTCAATCTAGTGTCCAACCGCACCGCCTTCACTCTGCTTGAGTTGCTGCTAACGATTTCTGTGTTAGCAGCCATCGCCGCGGTCACGATTCCGCATGCTGGGCTGCTGCTTGGAGACCGGCGTTTGGTTCGTGCCGGGGATCAACTTCGGGTTGAAATCACCCGACTTCGCGTGGATGCGATGCGTCAGGGACGAGTATTGATGATGGAAGGGATGGTTGAAGGATCATCCTTTCGTGTCAAACCATTCTATTCGGTTGCGGATTCCACCGAGGCGATCGATCAGACGGGCTCGCAGTCCGCACTCATGACGGGAGCTCAGCAAGGAGTCACCGTTCCGATCACAGTCGATGAAGAAGCAGAAGAAACAATCGATCTGCCAGAGAACGTCGCGATCAAGTCCATCGGCGTTGTCTCAGCCGCACGAGCCGCTGAAATCGAGCAGTCCACTCTTGCGAATCAAAGCGAGGGCTGGAGTCGGCCGATCCTGTTCTACCCTGATGGTTCGACCAGCACTGCCATGATCATTCTTTCGCATGAGTCCATTGGGAACATCGTCGTCAAAGTCCGTGGTATCACGGGTGATGCATCGGTTGGCCAAGTCGTTGGCGAGGAGGACGTGCAGTGATTCCTGCTCCGACACAACCGCAGCGCCCACGAACTCAACGCGCCGGATTCTCGTTGTTCGAGATCCTTCTCGCGTTGGCAATTCTGGGCGCATCATTGGCAATCCTGAGTCGAATTGCGGAGAACGGCACCTCTGCGGCTCGTGAGGCTCGCGACCTGTCTGTCGCGCGGATCATTTGCCAATCCAAACTGAGTGAAATACTGCTCGACAGCATGGCTGGTACTGCGCCGCAGAGTTCGCCCCCCACACCGCTACCCGCCTTCGACTCACAAGCGACCACGCCATTTTCGTTCACGGTCGACGTTCAGCCAGCGCCACTCGACGGCATCCTGGCAATTCGAGTGACGGTTGAGGCGCAAGACCCCAACGGAGGACCGGCCCTCGCAACGTATTCGCTGATGCGATGGATGATCGATCCAGCTCTTGGACTTGAGGAAGCGGAAGCCGAAGAGGAAGCTGCCCAAGCGGCGGCCGAAGAGGAGGCAGCCGCATGACTGGTGCTCTGCGAAATGGCTTCACGTTGTTAGAAGTCCTACTCACCTTGGCCATGTCGGTTGTGTTGATGGGTTTGATCAGCGCTGCATTGCAGTTCTACGCCCGCGATATGGACGCTAGCCAAATGGACATTCGGCAAACCCAATTAGCCGCTGCTCTGATGCAGATGATCGAAGATGATCTGCGTGCGACCCTTCATACCCAACCCGTGGATACGGCCGGTTTGGAAGCGTTACTGGCGGCATCGACCGGTGGTGAAGCAGCTCCAGCCGGTGGTGGCGAAGACCTTTCAGCGGCTGGCATCGACTCTGAAGAGACGATGATCGAGGACGTCGCTGCGGTTGACCTGCAAACGGGGGTCGCCGTCCTACAAACACCGGGTTTGATCGGAAACCAATTCCAAATCCAATTGGACCTCAGTCGTTTGCCGCGTTTGGAAGAGTACGTGGCCTACCTGGATGAGGACACATCGGACATCGACGACGTACCCAGCGACCTAAAAACCGTCGCATATTTCGTTCAACCGTCCGGCACAGGTGTTCAAGACACGCTCATGCAACTGGATCCAGGAGCAAGTCTGGACGACAGTGGAGGTATGGTTCGTCGTTCGCTCGATCGTGCCGCAACCGTCGAAGCAGCCAACAATGGGAACTTGACACTGTTGAATCAAACGGGAGAACTCTTGGCTCCGGAAGTAGCCAGCATCGAGTTCTCCTATTGGGACGGACTGACTTGGCAGTTGGAGTGGAGCAGCGACGAGTACGGCGAGTTGCCACTGGCGGTTCAGGTCACCATTGCAATGAACGATCCGGATGCCGGGCTGGTGATCGGCGAAGCGCCGCGAACCTTCACGCACATCGTGCGGCTTCCCCTAGCACAACCGATCGAGGAAGAAGAAGACAGTCTTTCGGGGGCAGCACTATGAGTGTCGTTCGCTACAAACGCCAAACTTCATCGAGAGGCGGCTTCTTTCTTGTTTTGGTATTGATCGTGATCGTGGTTGCGACCATGGCTGCCTACTCATTCACGGAACTGATGTTGGCGTATGACGACTCAGCTCACCTCTCCGGCGACTTGGTGCAAGCACGTGTGAATGTCGAGTCAGGGTCCGAAGTGATTCGCCTGATCCTTGCTGAACCACCTGAAACACGTGTCGATTTCGGAGGCGTCTACAACAACCCACAGATGTTCCAAGCCGTCAACGTTTCGCCAGGCGACGACGGAGTGACCTATTCCAACTTCACTGTCATCGCTCCCGCATTGGACGATACCGGAATGCTGGGCGGAATCCGGTTCGGACTTCAAAACGAATCTGCGCGGCTGAACATCAATACACTGACCGTATTGGAAGAAAACTCACCAGCACTGATGGCAGCGGTCGCTCTTGCCGGTGAAGCATCCGATGAACTGGACACGGAAAACATCGCTGTCTCCCTGCTCATGGGCCTGCCCGGAATGACGGAAGACATCGCCGATGCAATTCTTGATTGGATCGACGAAGACGAAGACGCCCGTCCTTACGGTGCGGAATCAGACTACTACACGACGTTGCCAACCCCGTATTCGGCTGCCAACGGTCCCTTGCAAAGTGTCGAAGAACTGCTGTTAGTTCGTGGCGTTACACCAACGCTACTGTTTGGCGCTGACATCAATCGCAATGGCGTTCTTGATGCCGACGAGCAGCAGCGTTTTGGGGTCAGCGTTGATACTTCCGGTGCTCTTGGCTGGGCGGCCTTTTTGACCGTTCATGGCGCAGAGGCTAACAAACGGCGCGACGGAACCCCGCGTGTGAATGTCAACCAAGACGATCTGGAACTCTTGTATGAGGAATTGGTCGATGCCCTCGGCGACGAGAATTTCGCCAGCTTTGTCGTGGCCTACCGAATCGCTGGCCAGCCTCCCGCAGACATCACTGCAGCAGTCGCTGGTGGAACGGGCGCAGAAGTGACCGTCGCAGGTGAAGCAAGAGGAACTCAAGATTGGTCGGTCGACGCACTCAGTCAATTTGATTTAACAGGAGGCGGCGGCACGACGCTTCGCCAAGTTTTGGACTTGATTGGCACCACCGTCGTCGCTGGAAATGGCGACAACGAACGCACCTATCGGTCACCCTTCGCGAGTGATCCGATTTCGATGGCCCTGTACCTTCCTGCTTTGATGGACACATTGACCACACAAGATGTCGCCTTGATGCCAGGTCGGATTAACCTGAATGAATGCCCTGCCGAACTTCTGTATGGCATTCCCCTCCTGAGCGAAGAGGCAATCGAGGGAATCCTCGAGAGCCGAGAAGTTGAATCCGACGACACCAACCGTCAATTCGAGACGTGGCCAATGACCGAGGGGATCCTCACGCTCACGGAGATGCGAACGTTGATGCCACTGCTGACCGGCGGCGGCGATGTCTATCGCGCGCAAATCATTGGTTACTTTGAAAACACTGGCATCTCGCATCGAGCAGAAATCATCGTTGATGCAACAACCGTCAACCCAACAATCGTCTCATGGCGTGACCTCTCACACCTGGGACGCGGATTCGATTTATCAGTCTTGGGCTTAAGATCGAACGTCGAACTCCAAGAATGAATCAAGCTCAGCACTCGCAAAACAACTCGACAAGCATCCATACTTAGATAGATCAACATGGTTAAGAAACTCGCAATCGACTGGGACGAAACTGAACTGCGCATGGTCGCCGCTCAGTGCAACGGAAGTAGCGTGAAAGTCACGCATGCTGCCGTCGTGCCAATCGAAAACCAAAACGTGATCGAAGTTCTTCACGGACTGGTCCAAGAACACGATCTCGGTAACACAGAAACGCTGGTCGCAATTGGTCGTGGTCAAGCAGAACTGCGTGAATTGCAATTGCCTGCGGTTCCCGATGACGAGTTACCGGACATCGTTCGGTTTCAAGCCATCCGCAGTTTTGCCTCGGCAGGCGATAGCGCAACGGTCGACTTCCTCGTGACCAAGCGTGACAGCAACGGCATCGGCACGATTGCTGCGGCAATCGGCCCTGCGATGCTGAACCAAATCCACGAGACTTGCCAGAACGCTCAACTGACAACCAAACGCATATCGCTTCGTCCGCTAGCTTCGGCGGTTCTTTACCAGATCCATCACAAACAAAGTGGGGCTGGTGACGTTGTCTTGATCGACCTTCTTGCCAATGATGCTGAAATCGTCGTCTTGCGAAACGATCGCGTCGTCTTTGTACGAACCGTGCGAATGCCTCCTGGCGCATCGACGCGTGGCAAAGCGCTCGCGGGCGAGTTGAAGCGAAGTTTGGTGGCGTGTGGTTCAACCGGATCACTTGATCGCGTCGTGCTTTGGGGCAAGGAAGAAGTCCATGGCGATGACAAGGTCATGTTGGCGGAGGCCGCAGGGTCTTCCGTGGACGTACTGGATCCTTTCGGGCTGGTCGATATCGGTCAGCAACTGAAGTCTGAACTTCCACAGCACGTCGGTCGTCTGGCACCTCTGCTGGGACTTCTTGCTGCCGACGAAACCCATGCTGATCGACTGATCGACTTTCTAAATCCTCGCAAACGTGTCGAGGAGGAACCCAATCCACTTCACAAGATCCTGATGATCGGCCTGCCACTTGCTGCCGCTTTGCTGATTGGATTCTTTGCCTATCGATATCTCGGCAGTAAAGACACGGAAATCGCAAGTCTAAAATCGACCATCGCAAAGATGAAACCGGAGGTAAAGCTATCCGAGGAAAGCACAGCGCGTACCGACGCGATCGACCTATTTCTCGATGGCAATGTGAATTGGCTGAGGGAAATGAAACGGCTAGCAGAGACCATGCCACCTTCGGATCAAATGATCATCCGCAGCTTGACCGCTACAAGCAATCCCCGTGGTGGAGGAGGTACGATGAATGTCGAAGGCGCGGTCACGAACCCCCAAACGATCAAACAGTTCGAGGCCTCCCTGCGTGATGTGAACCACCAGGTCTCGGGCGATGGAGCGACCACATTGAAAACGAAGGATTCCTATAACCTGGGCTTCAACGAAACGATTGCGATCAGTCCAACCTACGTTCGCAACCTACGTTATGAAGCCATCAATGCACTCTTGGAGGCAGAAGCGACAGCGGGATCCGCCGCGAGCGAACCAATTGCTGAATCACCTGCGGACGATCCACCCGATCAACCCGTCCCGGCAACCAACGACGTCCCGGCAACCAACTCGAGCGAGCCGCAGCCAGAAACGCCTGCAACAGAACCCCTTCAACAAGCTGGTTCAGCATTGAATGAGAAAACAGAGGTGGCATCATGAATCAGCGCGAAAGATTACTCTCAATCGTCGTGGGCGGACTGCTGATTGCTGTCGTGTTCTCATGGGGTTTCGGCAAGTACCGCACGGCTCTGAAAAAGCGAAACAATCAGATCGCGTCGCTCCTGAACGAAAAACAATTGCTAACTGAAAAGCAGCTTCAGGGCGAATACGCCAACCGCCAGATGGGCGAATACAGGGTGCGTTCTTTGCCAGGAAACCCCGAGCTTGCCCAAAGCAAGTATCAAAACTGGTTGCTTGAGATGGTACAGAAGAACAAAGTATCCGAAGCAGTCGTCGATCTGAATAGTTCCCGTGAAATCAGCAGTCTTTACCAACGTCTCGATTTTCGAGTTCGCGGGCGTTCTAGTCAGTCCGACTTCCTTGGCTTGCTGCACGAATTTTATGCGACGGACTATTTACACCGGATCCGCGACTTGACGATGCGACCTCACAAAGAGGGAGGGTTCGTGATCGAGCTTTCCGTTGATGCAATCGCATTGCTCTCTGCGCCTGAGGAGTTACCCGAACGTGGTAACTCATGGCGTGTCACGGCCGATCCGGCTGACTACCGGGCGCCAATCATGAATCGAAACCTGTTTCAGCCACCCAACGGCGAACCGAGCTACAACGGACGCCCGGAGCTTGAAGCAATCGTGGGCCGCGACAATCCACTCCCACTTACCTTCAGGGATCCCGAAGGAGACAAGCTGGAGTACGAGTTTGCGGAAACTCCACCTGACTTCGTCAGTCTGGATCCACGTAGCGGAACACTTCGCGTCAAGTCCGACGAAAAGCAAGAGTTCGAGATTCTTGTCCGTGTGACCGACAATGGGTATCCACATCGTACGACCGAGCAAAAACTGTTAGTGAAAGTTGTCGACCCACCGCCACCGCCTCCGGCTCCAGCACCGAAGCTCAAGTTCGATGATTCGAAGCAGACCGTTCTGACCGCCTTGGTCCAGGGACGCGAAGAGACCGTTGCTTGGATGCATGTCCGCACACGTGATCAGACCTTACGATTGCGAGTGGGCGATCAGTTCGAGATCGGAAGTTTGAGCGGCAAAGTGGTGGAGGTGACCCCCAAGCACGCGACACTTGAGATCGATGGCCGACGTTTCTCTTTGAAGCCGGCCGGCAACCTGAACGAGGCAGCAAAGAAGTCGCAGGAAGATTGACTCGCTCGATCAACCCATTGCGAAAGCCGAATCGTCTGCTGACGCCGAGTTCGGCCTCGAGGCAGTGGATTCCCTCGACGCGGTTCCGTGCTAACATGGACCGCGATGACGTCTTCTTCGATCCATTGCAATGATCTTTCCCTTCAGTTTCCGCGTGGTCCGCGCGCGGTAGCCGGCGTCGATCTACATGGGGAGGCTGGCGAAATCACATCCCTGATCGGCCCGAGCGGTTGCGGAAAAACGTCGCTGCTTCGGTTGATCGCGAGCCTCCATGAACCAACGTCGGGCTCCGTAGAATTGAGCCCCGCAGCGGAAAGCAAACGAGGGCAACTCTCATTTGTGTTTCAGCAGCCAACGCTCTTGCCTTGGCGAACTGCATTGCAAAACGTTTGCCTGCCCCTCGAGTTGGTCGGCCAGCAGGATGCTTCCGAGCGGAAAGCAATCGCAACAGCCATGCTGGAGACGGTCGGTCTCGCTGACGCGCAGGGCCGTTTCCCCGAAGAACTTTCCGGGGGCATGAAAATGCGAGTTTCATTGGCTCGTGCCCTGATCACGGAACCCTCGGTGCTGTTGCTGGACGAACCTTTCGCGGCCCTCGATGACATGCTGCGCAACCAACTTGGCGATCTTCTGTTGTCGCTTTGGCAAGACCGCCAGTTCACCGCTGTGATGGTCACTCACAACATCGGCGAAGCAATCTTGCTGTCGCACCGAATTGCGGTGATGCACGATGGCAGCGTTTCAGAAACCATCGAGAACCCACTGGATTGGCCTCGAGGCGAGTCGACCAGAAGCACGCCGGCCTTCGCCAGCTTCTACGGTCAAGTCAGCCAGTCGCTTCGGAAGCGGATGGGCGAAACCAATGCGTGATCGACGAGGACACGTGAACTTTCGCGAAGGGTTGATCAGTGCAGCGTTGGTCATTGGCGTCGCGTTGTGTGGACTCTGGAGTTGGGCTCGCGCAGTATCCTATTTCCAACTACCAAAAGCGTTGCTACCCACACCACAACAGTGCCTGCAGGCTGCCAGTGACAATGCCTCCGATTTGCTTTACGGCACGTATTCGACGGGTGTGGCAGCCGTAGTTGGGCTCCTGGTTGCGGTGCTGATTGGATCCTGTGTTGCGATCGTGTTCAGTCAATCGCGAGCCATTCGCTTAGCATTGTTCCCCTACGCCATTCTGTTGCAAACCGTTCCGATCGTTGCGGTCGCTCCTTTGTTGATCATCTGGAGCGGCTACACGTTTCGGACGGTCGTGATCGTTACTGTCATTGTGTGCTTGTTTCCAATCATCAATAGCGTGACGGCAGGGCTACTGGCGATTGATCGCGAACTTTCAGATTTGTTTCAGCTCTACGGCGCAGGCCGCTCGAAACGGCTGTTGAAACTGCAGTTCCCCTCCGCGATCAAGCACTTGATTCTGGGAACCAAGACCAGCGCTGGCCTCGCTGTCATCGGAGCGATTGTGGCCGAGTTCTTTGTCGGCAACGGTACGGACTACGATGGTCTCGGCACGCTGATGACGGGCTGGCAGGCTCTCGCAAAAACCGACGCGCTCATCGCAGCTCTGATGGCTTCTGCGATGCTGGGATTGGCTCTGTTTGGTATCGTGCACCTGCTTTCGATCACTGTCTTTGCTCGTTGGACTCGGTCTTGATCTGCTTGTCTGTTCAGGCGATTGACGATCCGTAATGATGAAAGCTCCACGATATGTGAAAGAGAATCTCATGAAGCCAATCTATCGTTGTTCGGTCCTAGGTTTTGCGACTGCCGTCCTTCTGACCGGCTGCAGTCAGCAACAGGATCGATTGACCTCGGTCGACTCCAATGGTTCGGACGCTGCGAAAAGCAAGACCCAAGCCGTTGTTCAGCTGAATTGGTACCCCGAAGCAGAACATGGCGGCGTTTATCAAGCTGCCGCCGATGGCACGTATGCCGATGCGAACCTTGACATCACGATCCAGCCTGGCGGAAGAGCGACGCCGGTTGCCCCGGAACTTGAGCTCGGTCGTGTTCAGTTCGCTTTCGCGAATGCGGATGATGTGATCGTCTATCGTCGCGAAGGACTCGACGTCGTCGCCGTGTTGGCTGCGATGCAAAACAGTCCCCGCTGCATTCTCGTTCGCGAGGAAAGTGGAAAGACATCGCTTAGCGAGCTTTCTGGCCTCACGCTTCAGCGACAAACGGGCCGCCCCTTCTTGCAGTTCATGCGTTCGCAAGGAGTCTTGGAAGGAGTGAAGGAAGTCCCCTATCACGGCAGCGTTTCATCTTTGGTTGCCGACCCGGACATTGCTATTCAAGCTTACTCATTTGCAGAACCTCTTTTGGCGCAACAACAAGGCGTCAAAGTTCGCGTACTGATGGTCAGTGACCTGGGCTGGAACCCGTACTCCAGCGTCTTGGTCACCACCGGTAAACTGATCAAACAGAACCCGAAGTTGGTCGAAGAAGTGGTGCGAGCCACACAAGTAGGTTGGCAGAACTATTTGTCTGACCCTGCGTTGGGCAATGCCGCGATCCTGAAAGCCAACGAACATGGCATGACCGCCGAAGTGTTGGATTTCGGTAGTCGGGAGCTAACGAGTTTGGCCTTGCCCGATGACTTGAGCCCCGTACAAGTGGGGCAAATGTCCCTCGAACGCTGGACGACGCTGGTTGAGCAGATGGAATCGATCGAACCGAAGTCCGCTGGCAAGGTGAAACCGGCCGAGTGCTTCACGACCGAGTTCCTGAATGGAAACTCGGACTAAGCCGCCCGACGACTGGGGCCGATGTGACGGCCGAGTGTTTCGATTTCCAATCGCAACAATTGCTTCACGACTTCGCTCGCAGCGGGTCGCTGCACAGGATCGTCAGAGACCAACGACTGCACCAGGTCAGCGACAGGTTCCAAAACCGACTGATTGACGGGCTCGGTCAACGTCAGCCACTGCCAGAGCACGCGACCGAGAGAAAACATGTCCATCGCTGCGATGGCTGCCATGTCACCTGCCATCGACTCTGGCGATGAGAAGTCCGGTGTACCGCGATATTGATGATTTGGCGCTGTGTGAATCCTGGCTGCGAAGCCAAGATCAATCAGCGTTACATGACCACGAGAACCAACCATCACATTGGCAGGCTTGATGTCGCCGTGAATCCATCCAGAGGCGTGCAACGAATCAAGTGCCTGTGCGACTTGTCGTACGAGCCACAAAGCAACTGGAAGAGGCTTGGCCGGGGCGGTCGTCATCTGCTCGTGCATGCTTGAACCTTCCAACCGCGGCATCACCAAATAGGGCGAGGAAGCAGTTGCCGAAGCATCCAAGACGGGCACCAAATTGGGATCTGCGGTTGCAGAAGCTGCTGCCACATACTGCCCGATCTGGCGACGAGCTTCGGAGTCTTGGCCGCTGAGCGCCCGTTTGATCACGTAGTCCCAGCGTGGACTTCCAGCAGCATCTGCGGGCTGAGCAAAAGCGAGCTCCGTTGTGCTGCCGGAGTGCAGGACGTCACCAAGACGCCAGATACCAAGAATGGCTGGACGGTTTCGCTGTGATGAGCCGCTCGACCGGCTCGATGATACAGGCGATTGTCGATTCTTTTTCGATGAGACGTTGGCCACGGGCGATCCTTCGCTAATCCAGCAATGATGATGGTCTACCATTGAATCGACGCCAAAGCAGTTCCGGGTAAACTCGATACAGACGGCCTCTGCAAAGTCCGCCAATCTTGCCCAACCGGACCGCGGCATGCTCCACGATTTGTGGTCGCAGATATGAAACCTGCAGAAACCACCGGTCTGCGACGAAGTATGTCTCAAGTTCTCCGAAGGCTGTGGCTCCGATCTGATTGCATTAGAATCCCCCTGATAAGTTTGGCGGATTCATCGCTACTTCCTTGGGTAAACCATTGAGCGACATGAACGAGGGCTATCCGTGCCCCTATTGCAACACCAATCCGCTGGAGACAACCGCCACTGCACCCTATGTGCGTGGGTTCCTTGTTGCCTACCAGATCGGCACCAAAACATTCATTGGTTGCGTTCCTTGCGTGCGGAAGAAAATCCTTGGCGAGGCGTTGCTCTCGTTGTTAATCGGCTGGTTCAGCATCGTCGCATTCGTGCTGAATCCTTTTCTGATTGCCTACAACCTGTTTCGTGGAATCTTCGTCGGAGAGAATCGTGAATTCGTCGCGAAGAAACTGGCACAAATGGGCCTTCCTGATTCTCCTCAAGGCATGAATGTGACCGCTGTGGGACAAGCCCTGGCTGCCAGCATGATTCTGGCAGACGGCATCGTTGAAGAAGCAGAACTCGTCGCGGCGGAACAGGCGGGCGACGAAGTCTTTGATGACTTCGACGAAGCCGCGCTACGGATGCTTGTTCAGACAGGCAAAAACCTTCCGCCCGTGGAAGATCTGGCAAACATGCTGGCTGATACGCTTGACCAGGAAGCCAAGGAAAAGGTAATGATCTATCTATCCGAGATCGCGATGTCCGATGGCAATGTGTCGGCAGAAGAACGTGAGATGCTAGAGCGTATCGGACGCAGTTTGGGGGTCGTGAAAGGTTGAGTGCGGCAGATGCCCGCGCACAAAAAAACGCCCGAAGCATGTTCAGGCGTCTGATGGAACCGTTTGCGTATGCCGCCGACTAGGTTCGTCGTGCGTAGGCAGGATTCCACTTGATTCGAAAGCCCGCTTCTTTTGCGTCGACAGTACCAGTTTGAGGCGGCAGCAACTCTTCGACACCGTCTGAATCGCCTTCGTCCGATGGACTCGCACTCTCAGGTTCACCGATTTGAACCTTTTGAACACGAGTGGACGGTGAATCGCTCATGGTCTCGGGAGCCGCCAGGACCGACTCACCAACGGACTCGATCGGTTGACTCACCACGGGTGAACCGGAGTAAATCGGTGTCGAGGAGACGGGTGTGGAAGAGACTGGCGAGAACGAGGAGTAGCCATTCACGATCGCTGGACTGAACGGGTCATAGTAAGACAACGGTGTTCGCTGAACGACCTGTTTGGGAACCATCACTGTTTCTGTGTATGGCACGTAATGCTGTTTGGTGACAGGTTTCATCACGGTGTGAGTGACGGCTTCCTGTTCGTAATACTGAACTGGAACAACACGTTTCCGAGTTTCGTAAACCATGCGTGTCGTTTGTACCGGCACCTTACGAACGCGTTCCTCCGTCACCCAACGCTGTTTCTGCACAGGTACTTTGCGAGTGAGCGTTTCGGTGACTGGGCGCTGAACAACGTAGGGAACCTTGCGAACCTGAGTCGTGGGAACCATTCGCGTGGTCTGAACAGGAACGTTCTGCGTTACCATTTCAGTTTGCATTCGCTGCACCTGAACAGGAACCCGCTGAGCGACCACTTCAGTCTGCATCCGTTGGACTTGAACAGGGACTTGGACCTGTTGAACTTGAGGAACGACCGAAGTCTGAGGAATCTGCTGAGTGATGTAGTTGGGCCGATAAGCGTACTGCGTCTGCACGGTAGGTGGCGTGACTTGAGGAGTCCAATACAACCCGCTGCGAGTCCGCGCGAAAAAGCCAAATGGCCCTGGAGTGGCGTAAGCGCCTCGGGCCCACTGAAGACCGTACTGAACTTGACCAGGATTGACGACCTGCTGAGCAACATAACCGCCTGCATCAATCGTTCGATTCTGGTAGGTTGTGACAGGCTTGTACGTCGTGTACTGCTGGGTCTGCAGGTGTGTCTCGGTGACCGGACGCTGAACCGCATACTGCTGGTTGTAGTACTGCGTCTCAACCACCGGACGCTGAACAGCGTACTGCTGCTGGTAAAACTGAGTCTCAACGACAGGACGGAACGAAGTGACTTGCTCTTCTCGTTCCGCAGTCTCCGTTACGTAACGAGTCTGAGTGACCGTTTCGTCTCGATAGGATGTCTCAACAACAGGCTTCCAAACGGTGTAGCTCTCTTCGCGAAAACTGGTTTCAACGACAGGCTTGGCTACTCGGTACTCTTTCTCTTCGGTTCGAGTTTTCAGAACCGGTCGGAAACTCGTGACCTGCTCAGGGACGTACTCCGTCTCGTACGAAAGACGATAACGCTGCACCGACTGTGGCTGCATCACCGTTTCGCACTGCAGACGATAGGTAGGCTCGAAGCAACATGCGTCTTGCGCAGAAACCTGAGAGGCAGTCACGCCAGCGACGGCGAGAACAGGCAAGCATTTTCTGAGAATGGTTCGACAGATCATTTTGCGGCTGCGGATCGAATTACGAATCTTGAAAGAGTGATGAAGAGCGCTGAGAGCGCACGACGAGCCCAAATTTGGCCCGACGCCATCAGTTCAAGAGTACGCAAGACTTGAGAAAAATGTAGGCAAAACCATTGAGAAAACGGGTTTTTGCCTTTCATCCACCCCGCAAAACTCGCCAGATCCCCCGGCCTTTCTAGTCGGCGCCATAATTGATGCGTTTTCGCAACGCTGGACATTTTGGCTAACCGTTACAGTCGCGCTAGTCTGACATCAGTCAACCACGTCAGGTAACGGATCCAAATAGGGATCGAGGCCAAGTCGTGTCAGCGACTTCGTCATCGCACCTGCTTGCGCAGTCAATCGAGCGCGCTCTTCACGATGAGCCGCGGTGACGATCTTCTGCGCCCGCGCCAACTGCTTCACCCACCAACGCCCGCTTCGTGCAGTTGCAGGTTCTGTGATCGCAGCCCAAGCAGATCCGTTTGCTTGCAAGAACACGTGATCGTCTGGACTGATGAAAACCCGCGCGCTACCGGGATCGCCCTGCCTAGCAGAACGGCCAATCAACTGGCGATCAATTCGCGAAGAGGCATGCGACTCACTAACGATCACATGCAACCCTCCCGCCTGGTGAGTATCTACGGTGAGTCGGATATCCGTTCCACGACCAGCCATGTTGGTCGCGATGGTGATTTGCCTCGCTTGTCCGGCCCTCGCGATGATTTCCGCCTCGTCTTGGTCGTTGCGGGCATTCAAGACAACGTGTCCCACATTCTGCTGATGGAAACACTCGCTCAGGTCTTCGGACTGCGAAACGGATCGCGTTCCGATCAACACACAACGCCCTTGCTCTGTCATCTGCAGCGTCTCTTGCACAATCCGCTGCCGCTTCGCAGTTTCCGAGTCACAGACAATCGGATTCAGCAAAACTCGGCGGCAGGCTTGGTGAGTCGAAACTCGCTTGACGGACAAATCGTAGACTGCTCGAAGCTCTCGGCGATCCTCTTCAGCAGTGGCGGTGATACCACTGAGATGCCGGAACCTGCCGACGAATTCTTGAATCGGAATTCTCGCGACGGGCACCGACTCGGGTGTGAGCGGCAAACGCTCGCGTGCTTCCACTGCCTGTTGAATGCCTGCACCAAAGTTGCGATCCGCCGACGGACGCCCGGTGTATTCATCGACCAAGTGCACGCGTTGGTCGATGACAACGTAACCGTGATCTCGCCGCACGTTCTCATTCACCCAGATCGCTCGCTCAAGCGAATGAATGATTTGAGTCGTTGTCAATTCTGCCAATTCAACCGGCAGCTTGTCAGCGGAAAACTTGCGGCGGCCAGACTCGGTCAAGGCAATCGCGCCGTTACCAGGAACTTGAATGTAGTGGTGCTCTGGCAAGTAACTGATCGCCAGATTGGCCGCCCAGCGATAACAGGCCTGGGTAGCGTCAGAAAGATCGCCTGTGGGAGCTGTGATGATCAGCGGTGTCCTGGCCTCGTCGATCAGCAAACTGTCCGCCTCGTCAACGATCAACGCGTCGAACGAACAAACTGGCAGCAGGTCGTTGTCAGAATTCCGCTTTGCCAAAACATGGCGGAGAAAGTCGAAAGCGAACTCGCGCAATGTTCCATAGGTCACGTCACATCGATAAGCCTCGGTTCTCTGTTCGAAGGTGGAGGCCGATGTCACGCCAGCGACACTCAAACCAAGGTCCCTGTATACCTGACGCATCCATTCGCAATCGCGATCTACCAGGTAGTCATTGGCCGTTGCGACTAGCACTCGGCGACCTGACTTTGCCAGCGCTGCAGCGGCCAACACCGTGGTCAGCGTCTTCCCTTCACCGGTCTGCATCTCTGCCACGCGGCGCTCTAGCAGGTAGCTCCCTGCAAGGAGCTGAACGTCGCGCATTTCGATTCCCAAATGCTGCTTCGCTGAACAGGCTACCTGATCAAAAACACGCCGATCTGCTTCCTTCAGCTTCGGTCGATGATGGGAAGTGCGAATCAACTTGCGCGAATCGTATTAGAGAAGGAGAAATGTAAAACCCGCGATCGCTGCTGACTCAGCCAATGTTCCGCGGAGATTCACCGGAAGTGGATTCCAATCGACGGGGTACTCATGGCAGGTAAGGCAATCGCCGGGCGAAGCGATCGAGCAGTCCGGTCGTTGCCGCCCCATGTGGTACGGCAAACACATTGTATTCGCTAGAAACTGAATTCCCGAAATCGCGTTTTGGAAATACCCGCGTCCTTTGCCGCAACGCTCAAGGTTCCGTTGCTCGTAATACAACGGTCGGTGCGAAAAACCGATTGTGTACCGCTGCGGAAGTTGGGGCCCGTTGCCAATCGCGGAGATCATCACGAGCGGCGTTTCGCTGAAATACCCGCTCGCCTTGTTCTCAGGCACCCCCGCCCCCTCATCGTTCTGACGAGTGGAAGTCAGGTGGATCTGTCCAATTGGCTTTCGAAGTCGTTGCAGATGACTCATGGTTGAGCGACTCCTGGCCAAGGCCTGATCTTCCTCGGAATCCTCGCCTGTACCTTCCTCTTCGCTTTCGTCAGTCGCTCCATCTTCGTCGGCTCGATCCGTCGTCTCTGAGTCACGGTTCGGTTTGGCCAGCGGCTCAGAATCCAGCAGCTCTCTGAGCGAGTCGGTCGAATCTTGGTCACCGAGCTCCTGGGAAGAGCGATTGGCTCCCAATTCGCCTGAACGCTCACGAATCATCGAACTCAGCGTGTTTCCCTGACGATCGAGCGTCTGTGGAATCGAAAACGGGTTCTCTTGGGCCAACGAGATGGCGGGGAATGAAATCCCCAGTATCGCCAACAAAGAGAGGAATCGAATTGCTGTCATCACATCGATCGAAAGGAGTAGATCAGCGGAAACCATACGTCTTTTGCTTGGATCGATCGAACCGCTCACCCATGACCAGTAAAATCGGAACAGTCGTCACGTCCCGACCAATCCGCAAACTCGCCGCATCTCGCCCACCCAACCAGTCTGCAGGTTGGCTGTTTGTGCTTGTAAAACGCTAAATCGCCCGCGATTTCCGGTGCCCAGACTAGGATGGAGCCATGCTCCGCCCCTCCCCTCAACCGTCGCGCTTCGATCGACTGCGTCTCTGTCTGCGCCAACGTCTCGAACGGCTTTTGGCCGAAGAGCCCAAGCCAATCCGCGTTCAGCGGCTGGCTTCCCCACGCGTGAGATCACTCGAACCACGAATCGTGCTCAATGCGTCCGCCGAACTGGCGATGGGGCAGTTGCTAATCACAGGCACGCAGGCTGCCGAAACCGTTCAGCTGGAGGTCGATCAGAATGGTGATCTGTTGTTGCGCGACGGCGCTGGTGCAGTCATTCCCATCGCGAACAATCCGCAGGGCGCAAACAATCCGCTCGCTCCAGCCGCGATCACCAGCAAGCAGATCAGCATCACTTTGGGCGACGGTGACGATGTACTCAGGCTGCAAGCGCCCAGCGGCTTCGATCTCGATGTTGACGCGGGCGACGGAATGGACCTCACGACAGTTCAGTTCGCCGATGACACGGACGCTCGAACGATCAACATCAGTTCTGACACGATCGAACTCGATCCGATGTTTCCACGCGTCGATCTGATTGGCGACAACGTGCAACTAACGGGAGACGTGTTGATTGGAAACGCAGCAACGAATACACAGCTGCAACTGGGCAATGGCAGGTTCGACATTGATGGACGAGTAATCTTACAGAGCGATGTCGCGATCATCGGTGATGGCGCTGAGGTTGACTTCTCCGACGCGATCCTGACGTCGACTTTCGAAGACGATCGTTTGCATGTTGAATTACAGAATCAACCTTCATCAAACTTTTCACTTCGAGGAGCCGATGCTTCTGGTGGCTCGTTCGTCGATGATCTTTCCATCGCATCCGCCAATGACGTGACCATTGCTTCCTCTCCGGTCACGCTAGAAGGCGATTTGACTCTGCGAAATGTGACCGGAGAGACTCAAATCGATTCCAACGTTGTTGCCAGCTCCGTTTCGATCGTGACGACCCGGGACATTCAGATAGAGGGATCGATCGAGACGAACGACGGGCAGATCCTGGTCTCGACATCTTCTGCACTCACCGTATCCGGTTCACTCAACACGTCGCTGGCGAACACCATCGGGGCCGTGAATCTGAATGCACAAGGCATCGAACTTTCCGAGACTGCGATCACGACACAGGGCGGACTGATCAACATTCGTGGCCCCGTGCAAATCTCTGACAGCGTGCTGATCGACTCGGGGAATGAAGGAATTGCTGATTCAGGTGGGCGAGTCCAGTTCTTCGACTCCATTGAGTCCGAAGATAACAATGGCGACTCCCTGCGAATCACAACCCTGGGCCAGTCTTTGGACGGCGCTGTCCGACTGCAGGGGCCAGCGGGCTTGAACTCCAACTTGAACGGCTTGAAGGTTGATGCGGGGCAGATCGAAGTCAACTCCATCCGAGTCCGCAACGGAAACATCCAGCTCACCGCTCAGGACATACGGCTGATCGGTGACGAACTGCGTGCGTTGGAAAGAGGCGATATCGTGATCGCAGGCGACTTTTCCCTGCCTGTTGGAAACACCACCATTGAATCAGCAGACCAAGTTCGATTCATGGGCCAGGTCAAAGGGCAAGCCGGAACGGGGGACCTATTCGTCAGCGCTGGCGCCGACGCATTGTTTGACCGCGAGCTCAATCTGGTTCAGAACCTGACCGTTCAAGCAGCTCAGCTCGCGCAGTTTGATGGCGAAGTGTTGATCTCCGAGAATCTGAATGTCGATGCCAACACGATTCGGATACGAGCCAATGCCAGGACAGATGTTGGTAACGTGCAACTGAACAGTCGCGACCTGACATCGATTGAACGAGGATCGACACTGGAGGCGAATGCCGGCCGCGTTCTGATCGATGGCGGCGGAGGTCGCGTCGACTTTTCAGCCGGAACGATCCGAACAAACAACACCGGCGATGCAGTTACAATCGTTGACGCCAACCAAGTGCTGCTAGGTAATTTGATCGCTTCAAGCGGGAATGTCACCATTGGCGTCTCCGAGGACATCAGCGGGCCGATACTCCAAGCGAGTGGCACGACAGTGATGATCGACCGCCTGAATGTCAACAGTGCAAGTTCCGTGGATCTATCCAATGATGGAAACGACATCCGCAGCATCGAGCGAATACTGGCGAGTGGTCCGATCACGATCCAAGACTCGATCGATGACCTGACGGTCGCTGCGGTCAACTCGCGTGCGAATTCCGTGGACATCGCTGCCAACGGGTCCATCGGCCTTCGCGAGAGAGCGGTGACCGCTGAATCGGCAACAGTCAACGTCACAGCTACCAATTCGATTTTCGATATTGATGATACACCGCAAGCCAACATCACCGCGGGTACAGTCACCCTCAGCGCTGGCCGCCCGGGGATAGGCAGTTCGATCAACGCAGTCGATATCGTGGCGACTGTGGCGTTGAATGCGAACACTGATGACGGCGACGTGTCGCTCGCGAATTCAGCTGGCCCAATGCTGGTTGGCGTGATCGATGCAGGAATCGGCAATCTGACCCTTGCGGCGGTCACGATTGACGATGCCAGCGTGGATCAAGAAACGGATCTGACGGTCCGTCAGGCAAACCTCTTCGCAACCGAAGGCATCGGAAGCAACGCCCCACTCGAGTTGTTCTCGGTACAGCAGCTTGATGCAGTGACAGGAACCGGAGGCATCGAACTGGATCTGACTGCGAATAGCAATACGCTGGTCGATCGGTTGACTGCCGACACCGGTGACGTGGTTGTCCGACATCGGGGAGTCAGTGGCACTCAACCGATCGAGTTACGATTCGTTGAGGCGGGCAATGGCGCGATCTCCGTGGATGCAGAAGGAACGATCACGGCAACCAGAGTGGTCTCTCTGAATGTCAACGGAAGTGACGACATGAATGCTGCGGGTGGAACTGACAGCCGTGATGTGACACTCGTCGCGACTGGTGTTCAAAGCGATATTCTCGTCAACTCGATCGATGCGTCCGAGGGAGCTGACGTATTTCTAACAGCGGACGACGATATCCTCGAGTTAGGAACCGATGATTCTGCTCGCGTGATCGCAGACGACTTGAAGTTGATAGCCGGGAACAACACCCCTGATCAGCCCAGTGCAATTCTGCTGACAACGCGTGTGGCAGACCTACAGGCAGACGTGCAGGGGCCCAATCGTGGCGACTTGAAGATTGCTGAAATGGGCTCGGTCAACCTAGCTAGTTCCGACGCAGCCTCCGACGAGGAAGTCCTGCAAACCTCGAACGGCCAAATCATTGTCTCCGCAGCCAACGTAATCACCGTCGTCGACGCGTTGACGAAAGAAGACGGCGGTGCGTTGAATCAAGATGTCGAGATCCTGGCGAGGGGCTCGGAAGGGCGAATCGACTTTCGTGCCCAATCAATCGAACTAACAGATCAAGCACAGCTTCACGCCGAAAAAACGACAACGGCAATCATTCCGCCAACACGCCCAATGCCGGTGGATCCCCTACTCGGACTGACACCAGAAGACCGCTCGATTTACATCGAGGCTTCGGAAATCGTGTTCGGCCAGAACATCGAGATCAACACGGGGGAAAGTCAGGGTGTCGCTCGTATCTTCGCGCCACGCCCCCCCGACGCACAGGCAGTGGACCCCGGTAGTGATACACCGGTAAGGCTCATTCCGGAACGCGAGACGTTTGCCTTTTTTGATCCGGGAAGTGTGAGCACAAATGTGTTGGAACAAGCCCTGGTCAACGATGCCACGGGCACACTGACGTTGGACATCGGAAGAAGTGGCGAGCGGGGACTAACCATCGACATCGATTGGGGAGATCTCGCCACCGACGCAGATCGCGCTGAAGGAACCCCCGATCCGAACACGAAATCACGTTTCCAACAAATCAACGGCCTGTCCGCCGACGCACCCGTTTTTGTTGGTGTTGACCGCGAGGGCACTCCGATCGACCCGGTGTTGGCGACGGGAGCCCCCGTGCTGCAGATCGAACACTTCTACAGTGAAAACGACATCCTTGAAACCAGAGAGAATGGGCGAGAATCAGGGACCGGGCCAATCGAAGTCCGTTTCGCAGTTCGGCATCATGAATCGATTCTCGTCCTGGGCGACACCATTTCACAGCGTGCAGATGGAGAGCTACTACCGCCACAAAACGCAAATGGTGTTGTTTCCTCGACAGACAACATTCAGACCGCGCGTGAACTTCCGTCAGGACTCGAGAACGGTCGCACGGCTTTTGTGATTCCTGCGCTCTCGATCCCCGTTGCCTTCTTCCCCACTCGAGAAGTCATCCCTGTCATCGAAACGCCTGAGTTCGCCGTTCGTCAAGAAACTGCCATCTCACTCACTACGTCGACGGTCGAAACCGTCGAGTCGACCATCACATCCGTGGCCAGTCGCAAAGAGTATTTCCAAATTCGTGTTCTGTCGCCGGATCCCGATGGCCTGGACCTAGCAGCTCCACAGAAACTTCCCGACGACGTTCTTTCGGGTGACAAAATTCAACAATTGTTTGCAGGGCTACCCGATGGTCGCTACGAAATCGAATATGTCCTTGGCGACGGCAACGAACAATCCATTCTGCGCGTCGATGTCCGTGATGGCGAGGCCACAATCCCTGATGAAGAGCTTGACGAAGGATTGCTGAAACTCAAACGCATCAAGGGTGGTCTCGATCCGATGGATTCCACCAAAGACGATTTCAATCCAAATGACGTTGCTCCAGAACCACTTCCGACTCCAGTCTCCATCGTTCCCGATCGGCCCACCGATGAGCGTCCTGATAGCACGTCGAACGATCAGGCCGCGCTGCCAATCGCAACAGGTGTCCTGTTGATGTCGCGGCATCGACGACTCAAAGAATTGGCAAATTCCAAACGGCTTTCCATCGCGAGTCGATTTTCTCGACGGCGTTCCGAACGATCCTCTCACCTCGAACGCCTAGAATAGGTTCGCAGCAAGATCATCTTTGATCTCAAGAAACGACATGGCAAAGAAAGACCCTCAAAACCCAAACTCCCTTCCTGATCCTGATTCCAATTTGAATCAAGAGCCGGTCGATGAGAGTTCGCGCCCCAATCAATCCATCGAAGAAACGGTCCAGTTCAGCAACGACGACTCCGCCCCAAATTTTGAGGAGGAAGTCCCTGGACCGGACGACGATTCGAATAGGACCGTTCTTGAATCAACGATTGCGAGCATCTCCGATTCCGACGAACTCCCATCCGCTGAATCGACGGTCATTCCAGCGCAAGGCGAGTCGGATCCACACGGGACGCTCGTGCCTGATGGAGATGCACCGTCGACGGACGATCTTGAAGCAACCGTACAGCTTGCCTCGACCGTCAACATCGAACCGCAGGTTGACCCCGGTTCAAAAACGGTCACCGACGAGATCGACCAGACGATCGCAATCAAGGCTCCATCATCGAATTCTCAGACTGTAGTTTCTCGCGGTGGATCGCCAAATGAATCGACCATCGTTACTGGCGGGTCCATCATGGCCAGCGGCGAGATTGACAAAACAGTCAACCCACGCGACCTTTCCAAGGACGACGCAAGCCTGTGGGCATCGGCTGTGGGAGAAGCCGCCAATGACCCTAGTGTTCTTCCACCAGCGATCGACCGAACCTTTTCCGACAAACAGTTTGAAAAGCTGCGTGGCTGCAACGTCGCACCTTTGCAAAGTGACCCAACCAAGTCCTCCGACTATCGGCTGGTCCGCAAACTCGGCCAAGGAGGGATGGGGGATGTCTTCGTCGCTCGCCAAGGTTCACTCGACCGTCTCTTGGCACTGAAGCTGATCAAACCGCTATCGGGCAAGAAGCGAGAACAACTCCTCAAGAATGGAAAGCTGGCAGCTGTCGAGGAGGAGCGACGTCAGCAATTCTTGTCGGAGGCGATTGTCACCGGTGACTTAGAGCATCCCAACATCGTCCCTGTGCATGACGTGGCGCTCACGTCAGACAACGAGATCTTCTACGCGATGAAACGCGTCATCGGCACTCCTTGGTCCGATGTCATTCAGGAGAAGACTCGCTCGCAGAACGTCGACATTCTTCTGAAGGTTGCCGATGCCGTTGGCTTTGCCCACACCCGCGGCGTCGTTCATCGCGACATCAAGCCCGAAAATGTGATGCTCGGCGACTTCGGTGTCGTGATGGTCATGGACTGGGGACTGGCGTTACCAACATCCGATTACGAGAAACTGGATTCGATCTACGCCACATCTGGATTGGGTGGCACGCCAGCCTTCATGGCGCCCGAAATGGCCACCGGCCCTCTCAAGAAGATTGGCCCCGCCAGCGACATCTACCTGCTGGGCGCGACTTTGTACATGATCATCACGGGCAAAGCCCCGCATCAGGCAAAGAACATCACCGAGTGCTTGAAGGCCGTCAGAACCAATGCGATTCGCGAAGTTTCCGATGCGCACCGAGGCGAACTGCTGAACATTGCACTGAAGGCAATGGCATCCGACCCAGCGAAACGCTACGCCGACGTGGCAGGTTTCCAGACGGCGATTCGTGAGTACCGCTCGCACGCAGAAAGCATTTCCCTGGCCGTCCGCGCCCAAAACGATTTGGCCAGCGGGATCGCAGATCGCTCTTATGCCGACCTCTCTCGAGCTGCCTTCCGATTCGAAGAGTCGATCAAGTCGTGGGATCAAAACGAACGGGCAATCCTCGGTCTGAACGAAACGAAAATAGCGCACGCCGAAGCCGCCTACGAAAACGGCGACTACGACCTGGGACTGTCTCTGCTGGATGACAGTGTCGTTGAACATCAACCTATTCTTCAAAAGCTCCGGGACGGAATTCAGGCCCGCGAGATCAAAGACTCTCGCTTCGCACTTCTCAAGAAAGCCACAGCAGCAATGCTGGTGTTCATCTTGCTTGGAGGAAGTGTTGCCATCGGCGTGATCGAGTGGAAAAGACGCGAGGCGATCGAAGCAAGGGTTGCTGCCACTCGAGCTGAGACTGCTGCGGTACAGTCCAAGGACGACGCGTTAGCAGCTCAGAAAGCAGAAGCCAGTGAGCGAAGAAAGGCTGAAAAGGCGGCCGATGAAGAACGAAAAGCCAAAGAAAACTTAAGCATCGCGCTGGAAGGTGAGAAAGAGGCAAAAGCCGAATTAGTTGTCGCTCTGAAGAATGTGAACGAAGCGAAACAGGTAGCAGAAAACCTTGCACTGTCAGAGGCAAAACTCAAACAAGAGGCTGTCAAACTAGCGAAGAGCGAGGCCAAAGCAGCACAAGAGGCTCGTGACGCGGAAGCGCTTGCACGGCGAGAGAAAACGCGGGCTGAATACGAGGAGTATGTCTCAAAGATCGGGCTCGCCAAAGCTCGACTGGAACGCAATGAATCGGAAGGTGCACGTCAGATCCTCGAGGACTTGCGTGGCAATGCTCCTGAAAGTGCCGACACCTTCGAGTGGCGTTGGCTGTGGCGTCAGGCCAACCAATCGAAGTCAGCAACCGAAGCGGGAGACTCGATCATCGATATGAGTTTGTCTGCGAAAGGAGACTCGGGTTTGGTGGCGCTTCGCAATGGGACCGTCCGCCGAATCACGCTCAATGCGAACGGCGAGCTGACCGGCAGCACCGCCATTTCCCACCCGCTACTCGCCTTGATCCATGCAACCTCGGTTTCCGTTTCCGAGGCTGGCGAAGCGATCGGAACCGCCTCCGGCTCCATCTTTGCCTTGACGACCGGTCGTCGGCTCAGAGGACACACCGGCCAAATCAATGACCTGCAGTTCACCGAAGATGGTGTTTTGGTGTCAGCATCCAATGACAAGACAGTACGTTTATGGGACATCCATACTGGCCACGAGTTGACCAGGCGAGAAGCGTGCTGGCACATTTCCCCTGTCAGGCAAATCGCAGTCCATGGCAAGACGGACTCGTTGACAATCGCAACGGTCATCGCCGACGAAACCGTTGGACGTGTGGCACTTTGGAAAGTCAACCGAGCGACAGACGGCGTTGCCGTTGAACGTGTCGGCACTTTCGGCAGACACCAGCACCCCGTTTCATCGATCGCGATCTCAAGTGACGGACGTCTAGCAGCTTCGGGAGATGTGGCAGGGAACGTTTTGATGTGGAATCCGGCTGCGGTGTCTACGATCGACTACGGCCGCTCGATCAGAAACGCGTTGGACAAAGTTGAAGCAAAGGCAGGGGTACGTGACCTTGCCCCCGCCAACGTCCGATTTGCCCGATTGATTGACAACTCTCCTGCCGCTGAGCGTCGCTTGGTATCCACCGCCCCGTCTCAGAACCGCGCCAAAGTTGCCCATGATGACGTTGTGAAGAGTATCCAGTTCAGCAGCAACGATCAGTCGTTGCTGACGACCTCGGATGACTACACCCTCAAGGTATGGGACGTCGACACTCGGAGACTCGACAAAACGTTGAAAGGGCACGGCGGTTGGGTTGTCGGAGCAGAATTCCTGCCGGGACAATCAGACGTCATCGTTTCTGCATCCAACGATTCCACGGTTCGCACATGGCGCCCCGGGCAATACGTCGGCGCTTACGTGATGCGAAAGCTTGTCGAATCCGATTCAGCGCGCCCCGATCGTCGTGCTGAAGCGCACAACAAAGACATTTGGTCTTCAAGCTTTTCGCCTGACGGCAATCGGATCGTCACGGCAAGTCGCGATCATACAGCGAGGATCCTCGAGATTGACAAAGACTCGCTCGAATTCAAAGAGGTGTCGCGTCTGGACAGCGAACTACTGGATGAGGGCACCTCTTTCGTCGCCCTGTCGATGCAAGTCGACCGTCCGCATCAGCGTCTATACATCGGCAGTGCTGACTCCACGATTCGAGTCTGGGATCTCCGTCAAGGAACCGAGATCGCTCGGGCATCAAGATCTGGATTGAACACGGCCTTCGCTGTCTCTCGTGATGGAGGTTGGATGCTGACGGGATCCAGTTCACCCAAAATCAAAGCGATGTTATGGAAACTTGATCCATCGGGATCCACGTCTCCGACCGTCGTCCATCGCTTGAAGGGGCATGACCAGGAAGTGACTTCCTACGCGATATCACCCGACAGTCGCTATCTATTCACCGGTGACCGGCACGGCTATGGAATATTGTGGAACGCAAAAACGGGCGAACCCCTCGGCGATCCGATCGAGAACGTCCGTGGATTCCGTATCAATGCCGCCAAGTTTTCGTTGGACGGTCGCGAATTGTTGCTCGCCGCCGACGATGAGCAACTCACGCGAGTGGATCTACAAAGCCGACGGACGACGGCCCGGTTGAACCATGGTGGTTTCGTCACCCAATTCGCACTTTCCTCCGACGGAAAGCATGCTATCTCGGTGAGCGAATTGACCAGTGCGTCCTCGGTTCACTCAACGGCCAAGCTTTGGAATCTGCGATCAGGGCAGGGCATCGTCTTGGATCAACTCACAAATTCGCGTCAGGCAAAGTCATCCAGTCGAGACCGCAAACGCATCGCCTCGGTCGAGTTTGACAGCACGGGCAAGCGAGCGATCGTCAGCCAAACAGCAACCTCGACTTCCCCCGCAACCCTCCGCCTCTGGAATGTCGATTCGGTTCAGTTTCCAGCGACTGAAAGATTGGTAGGCACTGCCACCGGCGGCGACACCTCGGCCAACGCCCGGCCTGAACCACAGCAAGTTCTCGAGATGCCCAAAGTGCTTGGCACGACTGCGAAGTTGCTACCGATTGGCGATGGCAAACTGATGACCATGAACAAGACCGCTGCGTTTCAATGGGATCTTCACACGACGAAGTTGACCAAGAGCTATCGGTCCCACGCGGAAGTAACAGAAGCCTGCTTCTCCTACGATGGAAAGTTCGTTGCTACTGCGAGTCGGTCAGTCAAGATCTGGGATCCGAATTCGGGAACCGCCCTCGAGAAACTGGAGACGCCCCACGTTGGCCCCGTGCGTACCGTGCAATTTGCACCCCACGCGATTGGCCCTGAGCGTTACGCCTTCGTGACTGGCGGTGACGATGGTGTGGCCAGACTTTGGTCATGGAACGCAAAGACCCGGCAGACCAAGCAGCTTCGCAAGTATGTCGTGAAGGGTCGGGTGCAACCCATTCGCCGCATTCGTTTCTCGCCTGCTGAGAATGACCATCGAATACTCGTGGTCGGCGACAATGGATCCGCTCGCATCTGGAATTTGGCTGATCAACGAGCGCCCACGAAAGTTTTGGACATGAACAATGCCGGAGATTTTCTATCCGGAGGATTCTCTGCAGATGGCAAAAGCGTGGCCGTCGGAAGTAGCGACCATGTCTTGCGGGTTTGGGAATCTCTGGACGAAGTGAACCCAATCCTCTTGAAGGGTCATGCGGACATGATCAACGACTTGACCCTCCTGGGAGAGCAAAAGGGGCTCCGAGTGATGACGGCTTCCTCGGACGACACCGCGAGAATTTGGGATCCCCGAATCGGGGCTCGCGATGCGAATGAAGGTCACCCTGGGGGCCGCGAAGTCGTCTCTCTGAGACGGCATACCGGCGATGTAACATCCGTCGACGTGACCAAGAATGGTCAGTTGATGATGACCGCCGGACACGACGGAGCGGTGATCCTTTGGCCTGCAGAGGCACCTCTTGAGAAACCGAACTTATTCGATGAACTAAACCAGTAGCACTACGCCACTTGCAGCAGCGGCTCAGCGTCCTGTAGTTGCCCATCTTGCATCCGATGACAGACGTCTGCACCAGAAGCAATCGCGTCATCATGGGTGATCATCAGAATCGTAAGCCCATCGTCATGATTCAATTCGGTGAGCAGCTTTAGAATGTCGAGACCGGTTTCGGTATCCAAGTTCCCGGTTGGTTCGTCGGCTAGCAACATGGAAGGGTCTGTCATCAAAGCGCGAGCGATCGCCGCACGCTGCATTTCGCCGCCACTCATTTCAGAGGGTTTGTGCGTGGCGCGGTGAAGCATCCCAACACGATCCAACATCGCCTCGGCGCGCAGCCGTGCTTCTTTGCGATGGCAAAAGTAGTTCCATGCACTACGGCCGATCATCAGGGGAGCCAAGACGTTTTCAAGTGCCGACAATTCGGGCAGCAAGTGGTAGAACTGAAAGATCACTCCGATATCACGATTCCGATAGCTATCGCGTCGTGCACGAGTTGCATTGTCGATTCGCTCCCCACGAAAACGGATCTCACCACGATCCGGCTGATCCAAGCTCGCCAAGAGATGCATCAGCGTGCTTTTCCCGCTGCCGCTACGCCCAACGAGTGCGGTGATCAAACCGGTCGCGACTTCGACATCGAGCCCACGCAGGACGGGAACTTCAATCTTGTCCTTGTGATAGCTCTTATAGATTCCGCTGGCATGCAAAACAGTTTCGGAGTTCATGATTTCGCTTCAAGGAATGGGAGGAAGATGGATTTCAACGTCGCGTTCTACTCGAAGCGAAGTGCTTTGACTGGATTCATTCGTGCCGCTCGCAAAGCAGGTAGAACACTGGCCAATGCTGCGATCGTCACGGCGCCACCCATCACCCAAACGAGAGTGAAGGGATGAATGATCGTTGGAATTTCGGTGAAGTAGTAGACCGTCGGATCAAAGACTTCTTGTCCCGTGATCTTCTCAATCAGCGCCGCAACCTCATTGATATGTTTGACAAACAGCAAGCCTCCGATCAGGCCAGCACTACTGCCGACAAAGCCCAGCAATAGCCCATAGCTCAAAAAGATGCTCATCACGCCACGGCCCGACGCGCCCAAGGCCTTCAGCGTGCCAATGTCGCGAGTCTTCTCGACCACGATCATGAAAAAGGTTGCCAAAATCCCGAATCCAGCCACGGCGATGATCAAGAACAACAAGATGTTCAGAATCGTGGTTTCCAGACGAACCGCCGCCAGCAAGGGGCCCTGCATGTCGCGCCAAGTCTGAATGTTGTAGCCGTACATCGAAGGAGGAAAGCGTTTGCGAAGCGCGTCGCGAACCGCATTTAAACTCGCACCTTCGACAAGTTTCAGTTGAATGGTTGTGACACTCTTTGTTCCGGTTGCCGGATCGATCATGCCTCGAAAATCTTGCAACTGATCGAGACGGCAGAACGCGAACGAACTGTCGTACTCGCTCATGCCTGACTCGTACATGTCGACCACGGTGAACTTTTGATTGACAACTTTCGGATTGTCCGAAGCGTTAGGAAACATCATCCGGACATCGTCGCCGGGTCGACAATGGTAGTAGTCGACCACGTTGTCCTGCTCATCGCGGTGCTTCATGCTGCAAGTCGAAATCCCCAAAACGATTCCTGGGAACTGATCAAGCGCCGGGTCGAATTCGGTCGCTGTTTCGCCATCGCTCTCGGCGAAGGGTCCGCCGGGAGTTGCAAAAACCATCTTAGGCCCAGCAGCTTTGGCGTCCTCTTCTTTGGTCGCACTTGTTTTCAAAGCGTCAATCCGTGCTCGCTCTTGTTCCAATGCCAGATCGTATGCAGCACGTGCGCGCCGATAGTCCCATCCAGATGCCGGGAACTGTTCGCGATCGGGGGCGTATCCGTTGTCTCGTAGATCGAAACTGACTTGGGTTTGGTTCTCTGGATGCAACAGGTAGCGGCCGAAGTGGCTGACCCTGTCGTAGGAGACAGGATCCAAGCCAACCAAGCTGACGTGTCTGGTCATCAGTTGACCGTTGAAGTCGATTCCCAGCATGGCCGGTACATGAACGCTTGCCGAATAGCCTTCGATATCATCGCCGCAGACCTTCATGATCTCTTTGATGTGAGCATCGGGATCCGGCATGCCACCACTGGTATGACATTCAATCAGAATGTCAGACGCGAGTCCGTGGAGGCGTTCGTGCATCTCGGCGGAAAAACCCGCCATGACGCTGTTGACCACGATCAAAGTCGCCACCCCTAAGGTGACGCTGATGATGGACGCGAGCGCGATATACCGCGTGCGTAAGTAGCGAAAGCAAAGCAACCAGCGATACATGAACCGTTCCTTCGGGAATCAAGCGAATCTCTGCCGTGAGTCGCCGGAGTCTAGGAAAGTCAATCGCTGAGCGTAAACCGCAATCGAGGATTTGATCGGTGCGTGTTTCACGCGAGTCGAGGGGCCGGATCTCCGTGCCCCTGAACTCGCAAATCGCTAGGATTCGTGTCGCAACAGCGGAAACAGAATCACGTCTCGGATGGACCGCTGGCCAGTCAGCAGCATGACCAATCGATCGATGCCGACTCCCAAACCGCCCGCTGGTGGCATCGCATGTCGCAGGGCGCGAACGAAGTCATGATCCATTTTCGCCATCGAATCCTCTTCATCCTGGCCCTGCAACTGAGTCTCGAACAACTCCTGCTGCAAATCAGGATCATTCAACTCCGTGTAAGCGTTGGCGAGTTCCATGCCCAAAATGAACAGTTCGAATCGCTCCGCGATCTCAGGGTTATCACGCTTTCGCTTCGTCAAAGGACAAATGCTGGCCGGGTAATCGATCACAAAGATTGGACCTTCCAAGGAATCCTCGACCTTCTCTTCAAAGATTTCATTGCGGATCACGTCGGGGTGCTTGCCGTCGATCTGAATCTTCAATTGCTGAGCCAACTCGTTGACGGCCGCATCGTCGGCAATGTCGATCCCGGTCGCTTTGTTGAACAGGTCCGAATAGGTTTCTCTCTTGAAGGGCGGGGTGAAGTCAACGGTCTTGCCATCGAATTGACGGACATAGCCCCCACCAATCGCATCGATCGCATTGCAGATCAATTGCTCGGTCAGGTCCATCATCGACCCGTAATCGCCATAGGCCTGGTAACACTCCAGCATCGTAAATTCTGGATTGTGACGTGGACTGATGCCTTCGTTTCGATAGACGCGTCCCAATTCGTAGACTCGTTCCATGCCACCGACCATCAGTCGCTTGAGATGCAATTCCAATGCAATTCGCATCGTCAAAGCCATGTCGAGCGCGTTGTGGTGGGTTTCAAACGGACGCGCAGCAGCCCCGCCCGCGATGGTGTGCAACGTCGGTCCCTCAACCTCGCAAAATCCGTCGTCGTCCAGAGTTTGCCGAATCGACTTCACGATCTTCGTACGGTCCAGGAAGGTTTTCATCACTCCGTCGTTGAACGCCAAATCCGCGTAACGCATGCGTTGCCGGAGCTCGGGGTTGGTCAGCCCGGCATGCTTGTCCGGTGGTGGTTCCAACATTTTGGTGTGAAAGAACAAGTTCTCTGCGAACACGGTCAGCTCACCAGTGTTCGTCCGCCCCAAGCGACCCTCGGCACCCACGAGGTCGCCCAAGTCGAACAGTTTGGCCAGGTCAAAATCCGTCTCACCAACTTGCTTCTTGCCGATGAAAATCTGAATTTCGCCGGTCCAATCGCGAAGGGTCACGAAGAACAGCTTGCCTTGGCCACGTAGTAGCTTGATCCGGCCAGCCACGCGGACGGTGGGACCTTCTTCACCGCCAGGCTGGTTTTCTGACTTCCACTTCCGGTAATCCAAACTTTCATCATCGAAATCAGGAAGCGGCACCTCGCTGCCATCTTCCTTCACCCAGCGAACCTCGGTGGATCGCTCGCGACATTCTTGAATCAGGTTCCGGTCATCAAAGCGGCAGCCAAAGGGATCGACACCAAGTGCCTCAATCTGCCGCATTTTCTCGCGGCGGGCGACCGCTGGGTTGGTGCCGTCTTCTGGATTTGAGCCGTCTTCGTTGCTCATGATTGGGATTCGTTCTTAAGAGTGAATGATTGTTTCGCAGGATTGTCGGATTCGATCGTGATATTCGCAACCACGAGCGATCTTGCCGCGATTGGGGGAATCTTCGTAAATCGAAGCCTGTCCCCGAATTCGACAGGCTGCCGCGTACCGAAGTTCACCCATGGACCCCCACCATATCGACACCCCCCACGGCACGAGAACGCGAGAAACCAAAAAGGCGTCGATTGTCGTGCTGGACCCCAGCCCCATTTCGCTGCTGGCACTAGCCGGCGTTTTACATAGCCAAAGCTATGAGTGCATCTGTGCTCGAAACGGCCCGTCCGCCATCGAAGCGCTGGACATGGGCGTACAAGACTGCCTCGTCTGTGATGTCGGCGATGACGCGATCGAAGCTCTCGATACACTCGAAAAAATGCGTTCGTTGGCTGGTCACGAGCACCTGCCCGCCGTTTTGATTGCCGAATCCCGTTGGGCCGGGCTGGAAAAGAAGACCGAACAAATGAAGCAGGCCACACGCTGCCTCTTCAAACCCATCGATCCCAACGCGTTGATCGCTGTGGTGAATCAGCTGTTGTGGATGCCGTCGCTGATATCCACCCACCGACGTCGCGGGTCGGTCCCCAGCAAACCCGGCTGGGTGACGCTCAACTAGCCTGCTTCGGACTCGAGAATCGTTCCGCGGTATCCCCAGACGGATCCCTTGACGGAGGATCCCTGGTTTCGTTACCTATCCCCATCCACTTTCCAACCCAAAGGTACTCCGATGTTCCGAATGATTGCTTTTGCTGTCCTGATGACAGCTTTTCCGATGCTGGCCAGTGGCGACGAGATCGTTCGCTACCAATTGAAAGACTGGAAGGCCAAGCACATCCATGATGCTAAAAAAGCGGACACCATTGCCAAAACGCTCAAGAAACTTGGCTGCGAGATGAAGCGAGAGCAGCACAACGGACACATCGACATCAAGTACCGTTGCCCCGCTTGGCGACAGCTGAAACTAGACAGCCATGATGACGCCCACAAATGGGAGCACTGGCTGAAAGAGTACGAATTCAAGACCGAGCACAAGCACTAAGATCGCTTGAAAGCGGAAAATCGCCCGGACTCTATAGGAGTCCGTGTCTCTCATCGCCGGAAGGCCTAGCTCTGAATCTACCAATTCCACCGTCGACCATCCTCAGCGCGACTAAGATTGCAATGGAAGTTGCTGGTCGCGCCAAGCAAACCCTTCAGGAGGTGGTTGGGATCGACGGAACCAGCTTTGATGCTGTGCTTCGTGGCGACCCCAGTAACGCCGACGGCTCTCTTTTGGACGAGCTAAAGGCGGGTATCAAAGAGCGACTTTCCGCTGGCTTTGGCTCCCCTGACGGTTCCACGAACCAGCCGATTGAAATTCGTGTCACCAACAACGGTTTACAATTGGAAGGTGACCACCAGCGAGCAGCAGAGATCGAAGGGCTGCTCAACTCGGATCCGAACCTGCGTGAACTCGCCAGAAAACTGCACGATTTAGCTGGCACAAAGCGGCTGACGATCGAATCGAGCGGGAAAATGTACGGTTGACGGGTGCAAACCCACCAGCGAACATACAGCAGCCAGCCGGAGGATAAGCGAATTGGCAAGCAGGTTGATTCGAAATCAATTGCCGAGTAATCGGTTGCGGGTTCGAGTCCCGTGTCCTCCGCTCTATCAAAAGACCTTGCAGAACGTCACGTTTTGCGAGGTCTTTTTCTTTGGCACGCTCCGCGTTGCCGGGGTTGCTTCCAGGACGTGACTTTCACGATTTGCCGATGAATGGTGAAGATCGGATCGCAAGATGCAAGACACGGATCCCCCACGCGTCGTGCCCCGACGCGCATCGTTCAAGCAAGGACCACTGTGACTACTGCGGAAAGAAATTCTGTACAATTGGCGTTCACCATTTCCTCGGCTGACAAGTCGATCAAGAACCGTTTCTCTCGAGATACTATCCATGCGATTGGTAACGTCTGCCTCGTGTTTGTTGGCGCTGAGCATCGTGTCCCTTACTCCATCTTCTAGCGCCGATGACAGTTGGCCGACTGTTTCTTGCCACCAACCGAAAAGCTGTTGC
>JBGCGI010000050.1:0-24226 GCA_045110715.1 Rubripirellula sp. | reverse complement strand
CACAACCGGATTCACAGCTTGACAGTGTTCGGCTGATCGATATCCGTGGGACCGGCGATAATACGCTGATGTTGGATGCTGGTGCGATTCTGTCGAGATTTACGAACGGCGAAATCCTTGTGCGATCGGACAGCGGCGATGAAGTGGTTTTTGATGACGATTGGAATTTCATTCAGGCATTTTCCAGCGGTGGCGAACTTGTGCGTCAATTCGTCAACGGAGGTGACGGCGCCACGTTGAATCTGATCGGACCAAGCGACTTCACCAACCCAATCAGTGAGTTCGATGTCAACGCCAGCGGTGATGTTTCCGCATTGGATGCGCTGGTGATCATCAACGAGTTGGCGGGCCGCCAGTTCAGCGATGGCGGCACCAGTCCCGAGGGTGGCGTTCGCGATCCTGGTTCGATCGACTTGAGCAGCTTCCGTTTCTACGACGTGACTCGTGACCTGCGGATCACCGCGCTGGATGCACTGCGAGTCATCAATCAACTCGCCCGCCAACCGGCCTCCAGCGAACAAGTGGAAGGTGAATTGGTTGCTCTGCAATCAGATTCCGTGGAAGTCGAATCGAATGATGAGTTGGCAATTCCTATTGAACCCACCATGATTGAACCCACTTCTCGCGTGCAAATATTCGACGTGAGAACTTCAACATCGGATTCCTCGACGAGAGAGGAAGCAGCCGTTGAAGAAGCCGAGCAATCCGAGGTCATGTCAGCAGGAGCGGTTGATGCGGTGCTGCGACATGCATTGGATCGTTAAGTTCTGCTAAGATCCGCAGCCAATTCGAAGCGAACGACTTTCGGGACCACCCGGTCGTTCCGGGCCTGCGATTCAGCAAGTGTTACGGACGTTTTGGCGTGCTTCTGGCTAAAGATTGTGCGACCGAAACAAGCTCGACGAATTCTTCGCGGAATCCGTGCTTGTCGGTTCCCGTTGATGCTTGGGCGGTCTGCATCACGTCGCCATAGCCCCAGTCGCCGCGATGCTCGCTGTCTCGCAGGAGCATTCCGAAACTTGCTACTGCAGCGGCGAACTGAAATTCGTTATCGGTTTCGTCAAACGATGTTCCGGTGTCGAAGACAATATGCTCCATCAATTGGCTGTTGTCTTGTTCCGGGAACTTGTAGCGAAGTTTGACGGTCAGCAGTTCGTCGCTCTCTGCCGCCAGCGATGCCTTGGCGGGCTGTTGGTACTTCAGTGGGTCCGTCTTGGGCAGTTCTTCGACAGTTGCTGATCCAACCGGCACGATTTCGTAGAGAGCCGTGACGGAATGTCCGGCGCCGATTTCGCCAGCATCTTTCTTGTCATCGTTGAAGTCTTCCGACTCCAACATTCGGTTTTCGTAGCCGATCAATCGATACGCGGCGACTTTGCTTGGGTTGAACTCGATCTGCAGTTTGACGTCCTTCGCAATGGTGACCAGCGTTCCAGAGAGTTGTTCGACCAAGACCTTCTTGGCTTCGTTGAACGTATCGATGAAGGCGTAGTTGCCGTTCCCGCTACCGCTAATTTGTTCCAGCATGGAATCGTTCAGATTGCCCATCCCGAATCCCAGTACCGTCAGATCGATACCGCTCTTGGATTCCTGTTCGACAAACGATACCAACTGATCGGTGCCTGCCATGCCAACATTGAAGTCACCATCGGTGCACAGCATGACTCGGTTGGTGCCGTTTTCGATGAAGTTGTCACGAGCGACCTGGTAAGCCAATCGAAGTCCTTGCCCACCGTTGGTGCTGCCACCGGCTTGGACCTTGTCCAATCCACGCATGATCGCGTTTGGGTTGGATGCAGGAGTGCTGTCGAGGACCAAGCCAGCTGATCCGGCATAGGCGACGATCGCGACACGGTCGTTTTGGTTCAGCTGCTGCAGCAGTAGACGCATCGCACGCTTGAGCAGTGGCAGTTTGTTGGCCCGTTTCATCGACCCAGAGGAGTCAATCAAGAGCACGAGGTTGGAACCGGGGCGCGCTTCGTTCTCCATTTCGCGACCTTTCAACGCCATTCGAACGAGTCGATGTTGCATGTTCCAGGGGCACTCGCTGACCGCCACGTGAGTCGCGAAGGGTTCGGTGTCGTTGGGAGTTGGAGCGGTGTAATCGTATTGAAAGTAATTCAGCATCTCCTCGATTCGCACGGCATCGGGGCGAGGCATCTGGTTGTAGTTGATGAGGTACTGTCGCACCTTGCTGTAGGACGCCGTGTCGACATCGATCGAGAACGTGCTGAGCGGATGATCGCCCACTCGCAAGAAAGCGTTTTCGACGATTCGGTCGTACTTCTCGCCACCTTCGCCGGGCCCCTGCCCATCCCCAGCAATTTCCATTGGAAGACCGTCGGGCGAAGCCGATTCGATCATGGCGAAGGATGCGGCGCCGAGAGGCTCGGCAATGGCGTTGTCACTGGTCCGTTGAGCATCTGGGGCTGCTTGCCCGCAGCCGAGGCACAGCGCCAAGGCAATCCAAACGATCGATGGATGGTAGCGATTCATGGTTTCTTCGCAGTTTGGGGAACGAATCAGGGAACATCAAGAACGACGAGCACGCCTGCTTTGCGGATTTGGAATTCTCGAAAAAGAGTGAAAGTCTGTTTGCTTGCAGCAGGATTCACGACACGGACGTCGACTCTTGAACCTGATATAGTTGCCTAAACTCGCGTGCTCTCTGATTCTGACAACCACTACAACTTGCGAATTTGAATGCTCATCGTTCGACTTTTTAGCCTCGGTTTTCTTTCACTTTGGTTTGTCACATTGCTGCCGGCGGCACCTCCAACCTTGGAAGAGTCGCTTGCCGATCAGCAGGCTTCTGAGCTGGCTCGCCAGGCTCATGTGCTCGGTGATCCGTCGCGTGGTGCCATCGTGTTTTATCGCCAGGGACTCAGTTGCACGCAATGCCATACCGCTGGTGAGGGCGCGAAACTCTTGGGCCCTGATTTATCTGAACTGCGAGATCGCGCGAACTACCAGCATGTGATCGAGTCCATCTTGCAGCCCTCCAAAACAGTTCAGGAGGGGTTCAAGTCAGAGAAGTTGTTACTAGACGACGGTCGCGTCTTGCTGGGGATTGTTCGAGAGCAGAAAGACAATCGGTTGACCGTTGTGGTGCCCGGCGAGGAACAGGCACAGTCAATCGCGCTGGACTCCATCGAAGCGCGAGCTCCCGCGAATTCGATGATGCCCGTTGGATTGATCAACCAACTGCAAGACAAGTCAGAGTTCTTTGATCTGGTCAGTTTTCTGGTCGAACTTGGCAAGTCGGGCCCGGAGTCGGCATCGCGGTGGAAGCCAGACGCCTCGCTGATCACGCCCCCGCCACTGCCTCCATACGAGGACAACTTGGATCATGTTGGTTTGATTCGAGGTTGGAATGACAAGTCATTGAGCCGAGGCAAGAGCCTGTACAACGGTCTTTGCATCAACTGCCATGGGTCCCTGGACGAAGCCGGCTCACTTCCCAACGCACTTCGATTTGCCGAGGGGAAATTCAAAGCGGGTAGCGATCCGTATGCGATCTACAAGACGATCACGCATGGTTTCAAAATGATGTTGCCACAGCGTCAGTTGGTGCCGCGACAGAAGTATGACGTCATTCATTACATTCGCGAGCACTACCTGAAACCACATAACGAGTCGCAGTACACCGAGATCAATCAAAACTATCTGGCGAGCCTGCCTCAAGGAAGACTGCGAGGACCGGAGCCAACGCGGAGTGAGCCGTGGCGCGAAATGGATTACGGACCGTTCTTGATCAGTACCTACGAAATGGTCGGGCCCGATACTCAGCCACGGTTAGGGATCACTGCCGAAGAAAAAGTACGTGCGAAACGAGAGAATCGTCCGGCGGGAGAGACTTGGCCAGAGAATACGAACTTCGCCTACAAGGGGATCGCCGTGAGGCTCGATCCTGGAGCGGGCGGTGTTTCGGCTGGCTCGCACTGGATGGCTTTCGATCACGACACGATGCGAATTGCCGGGGCTTGGTCGGGAAGTGGTTTCATCGATTGGCGAGGAATCTTGTTCAATGGGAACCACGCGGTCACGCCGCGAACGGTGGGTGAATCGCACTTTCGAAACATGCCGGGCCCAGGCTGGGCGAATCCGATCAGCGGATCGTTCGATGACCCTCGGCTGTTGGGCAAGGACGGTCGTCCCTACGGTCCGCTGCCACGCGAGTGGGCTCGATATCGGGGCACCTACAAGCACGGCGATCGGGTGATCGTTTCGTACACCGTGGGAGACGCGGAAATTCTCGAAACGCATGCGGTCGATCTTGGTCAGCAGTCGGCTACTTGGACCCGAACCTTGAACGTCGGAAAGTCGTCACGCGACCTGACGCTGCGCGTCGCTCCGGAGGAGTTGGTCGATGCGGTTGTCGGCGGTGTCGGCTCCGCAGGCCTGATTCGTACGGAGACGGCGGACGATTACTTGGTGGTACGTATCTCGGCCGCCAAGACGCCGGTCAATTTCGAGATTCGAATCGCGAAGAAGGGGACGATTGAGCTGCAGCCTTCGACAGAGCCAGCGGAGGATCTGAGTTTGCTGACTCATGGCGGGCCAGCCCAGTGGGACGTTCCGCTGCAAACCGTTCCAACAACCGGATCGGAAGTCGGCCCGTTCGCAGTGGATACGCTCTCGCGGCCAACCGGCAACCCTTGGAAGAGTCGGCTGCGAATGTCTGGCTTGGATTTCTTTGCCGATCGCAACCGGATGGTGGCTTGCTGCTGCGACGGAGACGTTTGGATCATTCAAGGGATTGAGAAGCAGGGGGATGCGATCCGTTGGAAGCGCATCGCGTCCGGACTGTTTCATCCGCTGGGTATCAAAATCGTTGGCGAGAGAATTTTTGTCACCTGTCGAGATCAGATCGTCGTCCTGAACGATCTGAATGACGACGGAGAGACTGACTTCTACGAGTGCTTCAACAACGATCACCAAGTCACCGACCACTTCCATGAGTTCGCGATGGGACTGCAGGCGGACGCCGCAGGCAATCTGTATTACGCCAAGAGTGCACGTCACGCGCGCGATTCGCTGGTGCCCCAACACGGAACACTGCTTCGCGTGAGTGCCGATGGAAGCAAGACAAAGATTCTTGCCAACGGGTTTCGGGCAGCCAACGGTGTTTGCCTGAACCCCGACGGTTCCTTCTTTGTGACCGACCAGGAGGGGCACTGGAATCCGATGAATCGCATCAACCGTGTCGTTGAAGGCAAGTTCTATGGAAACATGTATAGCTACGATGCACCGGAGGACTCGAGCGATGATGCGATGGAACCACCACTGTGTTGGCCCAACAAACCTTTCGATCGATCGCCGTCGGAATTGTTGTGGGTCGACAGCGATGCCTGGGGGCCGCTCAATGGGGCGCTGCTGAATCTGTCGTACGGCTACGGCAAGGTCTACATCGTTCCGCACGAGCAGGTGGATGGTCTTTGGCAGGGAGGCATGTGTCGCCTGCCGCTTCCTCAGTTTCCAACCGGTGTGATGCGGGCCAGGTTTCATCCCGGGGACGGACAGATGTACGCGTGTGGAATGCATGCGTGGGGCAGTGACCAAAGCGAAAGCCCAGGAGGCCTGTATCGGATTCGCTATACCGGTCAGCATTCGTTGCTGCCGGTTGGGTTGCAAGCACGCTCGAACGGAATGGTGATTCGGTTTGCCGAACCCGTGGACCCTGATTCGGCGTCGAAGCCGGAGAATTACTTGGTCGACACCTGGGGGCTGAAGCGGACCGCCAACTACGGTTCCGCTCGCTACGACGAGAAGTCGCTAAAGATTGTTTCTGCCAAGGTGTCTGATGATGGGCGAATGGTGACTCTGGAATTGCCCGAGGTCCGACCGACTTGGTGCATGCAGATCTCTTACAAAGTCAAAGATCTAGCAGGGGATACCTTCACGGGAACGATCCAAAATACGGTCCATCGTCTCGCGCCGTAGGCTAGCTGACGACCGTTTCATCCGATTGGCCGAGAGCTCGCTCTACGCGAGCCATCAGGTCATCGGTTTCGATCGGAAAGGGATCGACTACCCCGCTATCAGAACCTGCTTCCGCCACAAATTCTGCCTTGCAGTGTTGGCAAGCAACAGTGCAACCAAGAAGCGACGCGCGTACTTGAATGCGTCGACCACAGGTGGGGCATGATTGGGTGAATTGAACTGGCATGGGGAACTCCATTTGGGTCGGCAAAAGATAAGACGACATCCGATAAGGCTAATTAGTAGCCCTTGAGGGGATACAAGGCAAGCTTGCTGGCCAATATGAGTTCCACTCACACAACTCGATTCCTCGCTCGGATGACAGTAACTATATCGCGACCAATCCTAATTTCAAGCGAAAACCCTCTCTTCGGGAGTATTGGACTTTCACCCGGAATGGGGGTTTCTTGCTGTTTTACAAGGGTTCGGGCTTTGCGCGAGCAGGTTTGGCCCTGAAAATCTCTTTTGGGAATCGGTATCGGGCCGCGATCTAGTGGCGGTTGGCCTGCCACGATGGGGGCGAATCGCTTAAGTTATCTGTGCTCGTTTTAGCGTCTCAGGAGTCATCGATGACCAAAAAAGTGCTTTTCGTCTGCATGGGGAATATCTGCCGATCTCCGGCTGGAGAGGCGGTGATGCGCCGTTTTGCAGAAGAATTTGGGGTGGATGTTGACGTCGATTCCGCTGGCACGCACGGATATCACGTGGGAGAGCCGGCGGACGCCCGGATGAACTCTGCGGCGGAAGATCGCGGCTACGAATTGACCAGTCGGGGCCGGCAAGTGACCGCAGTGGACCTGGATCCAGGCCGTTTCGACCTGGTTTTGGCGATGGATACAGAGAACCACGCGATCCTGCAGGAGCTGGCTGGGGGCGTGAAGCCACACATTCGGATGTTTGGCGACTATTTGGGGGAAGAGTGGCCTGACGATGTGCCGGATCCCTTCTACGGTGAAGAAGAGGGCTTTGACCAAGTGCTCGACATGCTGGAAGAAGGCTGCCCGATCATCCTGCAAACCCTGATGGGCGAAGACATCTTTGCCGGCGAATTCATCGACGACGAGCCCTGATGCGAGAGGCTGGGAGCCCCGCGGGAGCCGCTCGGATTGCTCGCCAACGGACCTATCAGGCAGAGCGCATTTGCCGCGGTGTTTTGCGATCGAGACCAAGACGCTAACATTCTGCGATGGAAAAAACGAATGTTGCTATTGTTGGTTTGGGCACCGTCGGTGCCGGTGTCGCCAAGCTCTTATTGGATCAGGGCGACCGAACCTCGCGTCATGCCGGTCGGACGTTGTGGCTGAAGAAGGCGGTCGTCCGGGATCTGACCAAGCCCCGTGATGTTGATTTGCCAGCCGGGATTCTGACGGAGTCCTTGGAGGATGTGATCAACGATCCCGAGATCACGGTGGTCGCGCAGTTGATCGGCGGGCTCGAACCCGCGCGAACGGTGATGTTGCAGTTGATGGAATCCGGCAAGGATATCGTCACCGCTAACAAAGCCCTGTTGGCGGAGCATGGTGCCGAGTTGTTCACGCGAGCACGCGAACTGGGACGAAGCATCGCCTTTGAAGCAGCCGTTGCCGGTGGCATTCCCATCATCGCAAACATCTCGCAGTGCTTGTCTGCCAATCAGATCCTTTCGTTGGAAGGAATCCTGAATGGGACCAGCAACTTCATCGTCACACAGATGGACGAGAACGGTTCCTCTTACGAGGATGTTGTTCGGAAAGCTCAGGAGCTTGGTTACGCGGAAGCCGATCCGGCCATGGACGTCGACGGGACGGACGCGGCGCAGAAGTTGGCAATCTTGGCTCACTTGGCATTTGGCGCGACGGTCGACTGGAATGACATACCACGCGTTGGGATCGACGGGCTGGATCCGGACGATTTGAAGTACGCCAAGAAGTTGGGGTATCGAATCAAACTGTTGGGAGTGGCCACGTTGGCACAGGACGGTTTGGAGCTATCTGTTTCACCCACGCTGGTTCGAATTGGCACACCGCTGGCTGAAGTCCGGGATGCGTTCAATGCGATTCGTGTGATCGGGGATGCCGTGGGGCCCGTGTTTTATCACGGCCTGGGTGCCGGACAGATGCCGACCGCATCGGCGGTGGTTGCTGATTTGATCGACACAGCTGTTGGACGCACCAAGCTGACGTTCCAAACGCTCGAGTACTTTTCGATCGACCAGCCACCGCGCGTGAAGTTGCGAGATGCGGACACGCTTGTCGGACGCAACTACTTTCGCTTGTCGGTTTCCAATCACCCAGGCACGTTGGCAGCGATCGCCGCGGTGTTGGCAGAACACGAAATTTCGATCGCTTCGGTGATTCAACATGAAGCCGGAGAAGACTCGCCCCAGCGAGATCCGGTTCCGTTGGTGATCATGACACACGAAGCCACCGAGGGAGCCGCTCAAAAAGCGACCAGCCAAATCGAGTCGCTCGAATCCGTAACAGGACCAGTCGTGCGACTTCGCGTCAAAGATTGACGCCGTTCACGAATCGCTTTCGTTAGCGTTTGTCTCGACAACTTTGCACAACTTCGCGCGAGCTAAACGGCGGTGGTTCGCAGTCCGTCTGCCAGGGCTGCGATGTGTGCGGGGCCGGTTCCGCAGCAGCCGCCCACGATCGTCGCGCCGGCCTTGATCCAACTCTTTGCATACGAAAGATATGCTCCGGTGCTTGTCGCGTTATCTGCTTGCCAGCCAACCAAGTCATCTGCTTTTCCAGAGTTGGCGTAGGCACCAATTGGGACTCCGAGGCCAGCTTCAGCGATCGCTTGCACGAACCGAAGGGTGTCGGCAGCCGGCGTGCAGTTGACCAGCACGGCTGACGCCCCCACTTGTACGGCTGTCTCCGCAGCCTGCCTGATGGCTTGAGGCGTCATCAGATTGCCATCTGGTCCCGCTGTGAATGCGATCCAGGTTTCGGTTCCTGTGCGAACGGCTTCTTCAACCGCAACGATTGCTTCAATGGGGGCAGCGAAGGTCTCGCAGAGCAGAATATCGCATCCGGCGTCCGCCAAAACACTCGCGAGTTCACGGTGCTCGCGGCGGGAGCTTGAACCTGGGGAAAGGTCCGGGCGATAGCAGTCTTCCAGCGGCGCGATGCTGCCAGCGACCCGATGCGTCGACCGGTCCACCGTCTGGAGCGTGATTTGAACGGCCCGTCGTGCCAGTCGTTCCCATTGATCGCCAACGGTTCGCTGCTGGGTGCGAAAAGTGTTGGCGGTGTGCACCGTCGAACCAGCTGCAGTGTACTCGCGATGAATGGTCTCGATCTCGCTTGCCGCGGAATCGATCGCCGCTGCGCTCCACCACGGCAGATTCGTCGCCACGCCGCGGGCATTCAATTGCGTGCCCAGTGGGCCATCCAGCAGCGTGATCATGCGAGTTTCATCCGCTGGCTACGGAAAGATCAGGAACGCACTTGTCAGAGCGGCGGTCTCAGCGATCACTGCTCGGCGATCGTAGGGTGGGCGTTGCTTCAAGGCCGAAGTGCACGACCCTGGGCGATAGTAGCCCAGTGAGTACTCACACTCGCAGGGCGGCCGAATGGCGCCAAGGTAAGGGAGCATTGGAACAGTTGCGAAGAATCTTGCGCCACTTGCCAGGGGCTGCAGGTTTCCGAATCGCTCGTGGCCATGACGTTCCAGCATCCGGTCTTCAAAGTAGCGTGGATAAGAGAACGTGTTCGACGCCGCCCAGTTGCACACGGACCAGTGCCAGTGATCGCCACGCTGACTGGCGTCCTCAGGCAGGGACTGCATCGGGGTCACGTTCTGCTCGCGAAACCCTTCCGGGGTGCGACCATTGCCGATATATGCGGTAGCGATGCTGGCTGCTTGCATCGAAGGTAGAACGAAGCGTCCACTGACAACCTGAGGAATCCTGTTGTCGTCGATGTCCCGGGTTGCGACATCGGGTTCCGCACGATCCTGATCTTCTGCATTCTGAGCGTCTGCCGTCGTCTCCTGGGCAACTGCGGTTGCAGCGGAAAGGTGGGGCAGTGCAATCGCTGTCGCCACAATCACGGCGACGCGAATTCCCAGTTGAAGTTTGCTGATAGTCATCGATCAAGTGGGGGCTGGGAGAGAGAGTGTGTGTGTTGAGGAAGGGAGGATTCGAGGCAGATGGGAAATGCATCGATCCACTCTTAGATTCGACGCTAGCAATAGGGCAGAGCAACTTGAATCTGTGGTGTCGTCACAACCAGCACAACGCGCGGGAGCTTTGGGGCTTGGCTTGGAATGGCGATCGGAATCGAGTGATTGTTCCGTCTATTCGGGTTCATCGCGACCTACGTTTAAAGGAAATCAAGCCGACCTGAAACCGAGACGAACATGTCTGCCGACGCCAACGATTTAGCACCGACCCACGCCAGGCACGCTGGCATGAATCCAATTTGCCGTCTGTTCTTGTTGCTCCTGTTTTTCGGATCGGCCGGTTACTTTGCGTACGAACGGGATTTCGTCTTAGCCGGTCTTTGTGCCTTCACCGGCGTGGGCGCCTTCAGCGGTTATCGTGCGGGCTTGGTTTACGCGATGACTTGGCTGGCCGCGATTGGCACAGCGATTCTTTATGCGCCAGGAATAGGTCAGACCTACGAATCTCACTTCACGAACCTGCTAGGGACGACGGGGCTTCTGAATCGATTTGTCAGTATTGGAATCGTGGGCGTTCTGATTTCCTTCGTGCTCTCTTCGCTGGCGATCATGGTGGTTGGCAGAGTACTGCGAAAGCGACCGAGATTGGATTCGCTCAATCGTTGGATGGGATTTGCGATTGGTGGAGTTGAAGGATTGGCAATGTGCGTGTGTTTCCTGGGCGGGATGCTGATCATCGAGCCCATCGAACAGGAGCGTGCGCCTCGGCGACCGGAAAGCGACCGACGAGGTCAGATGGTGTCTCGGTTGATTCTGACGACCGCCGAAAATACTCATGCGAGCCGGGTGGGGCATCTGATTGAATCGTACAACCCGTTCGTTCGCTTGCCTCAGCTGAATAAAGTCAAAGAGGTCCAGCAAACCGCAGAAGTCCTCAGTGACCCCGCCAAAATTGATGGGCTCTTAAAGCATCCGTCGATTCAGGAATTGCAACAGCGACCGGAAGTGAAGACAGCCGTCGCTGCACTGAAATCGGATCCGAAGGTGCAGAATATTCTGCAATCGGGACGACCGATGAATCGCGAAATGGCAATCTCACTCCTGAGTCATCCGGCAATCCTTGAGTTGGTGGATCAACCAGGGTTCTTGGAAGAGGCATCCAAGGTGATTCGTGGTGCGACCAAGTCGGGCTCGATGTAGTTGGCGTCACTCCCAATCGCCAATGTACAACTGCTCTTCATGTACAAAGGAAGCCATGTTGCGCTGTTCGCCCGATTGAAGAGACACCTCCTTCTCGACCAAGAGATGCGTTCCCGCATCGGTCAAGTAATTGCCGGTCAGGTCCAGCCGCTTCAAATTCTCTAAGTTGGCATCGGCAAGCAGTTGGGCGCCTGTGTCGGTGACGCTGCCATGGGGGATTTGCAGCGATTCCAATCTCGCCAGCAGTCCCGATTGGATCATCTCTTCGATGCCGTCGTTGCCAAAGTTGCTGCTTTCCAAGCGAAGGTGTCGCAAGTTCTTCAGGTGTTGCGACTGACAGATTTGTCGAATCGAATCGATGTTCAGGTAGGCTTCATCGCCTGGCTCAACGGCATGTGGAAAGAAGTCGATTTTTTCTAGCTGCGTGAGGCTAGAGTTGGCAGCGAGCTGTTCGATTGGGTAGTCGCTTTGGTGGTACACCGTCAGAGATTTCAGCGAAGGCATGTTCGTTTGGAACAGCTTGCCCATGCTGATACCGCGAATCGACAGGTCCAAGTCTTCAAGTCTGGTGGAGCTCGCGAGCATCTTCAGCAGTTCCAGGCTGCTCTCGAGATGGGATTCACTGTGGATTTCCAATCGCCTGAGATTGGGGAATTCGCCGGTCGCCAGTGCATCCAGCGAGGGAGAGTCCTCGTAGCCCCAGCTCTCGTTTTGAAAGACTTCAAATGACTCCGTCAGTTCTTCGCCGCCTGGAATATCCAACAGCACGAGCTCTTTCAGCATTCGTGCTTGGCTGGATTGGGCTAGCTTGGACGCGAAATCTGGAAACAAGAATTCGATTCTTAATTTGCTCAGAAAGCCTTTTTCAAAGGTGAACTTGTACAGATCGGTTGAGTCAAAGTGCTGGCCACTGGGTGCCCAGTTTTCTGTCAGTTCGGGCGCGAGTTCCTTGAGCCACTGTTCCTTGTTCTGTTTGAGCAAGCTGGACTCGCGGCTGACGAGTTCCTTTCGCTGGTCGCTGGGGAGCCCCGTCTGTTCAAGCTGCAACTGCAGTTGGATGAATTCGCCACGTGAGTCGCCGCGCTCGGCAAGCCAGTCCGAATAGATCTGCAGCGGTTCGTGTTGATCGGGATCTTGATAGATCGCGTTCAGAAACGGTTCCTGTTCTTCCGTCATCTGTTTCCCCTGCCTGTGGTTTGGAGTCCTAGGACCAATTCTGAAACGGATTGGTAGCGAGATTGGAATTGTAATAGCGAGGGTCTTCGGTCACTTCGGTGCCTACCCAGTCGGGCTTTGCGAAAGCCTGTTGCTCTGAGGTGAGCTCGATTTCGGCGACCACGAGTCCTTCGTTTTGGCCCAAGAACTCGTCCACCTCCCAGTTCATTCCGGCATGCGAAACGATGCGCCGGTTCTTTTCGATCAGCGGTTGCTCACAAAGTGGTAGCAGCTGCTGCGCATCTTCCAGCGGAATGGCGTACTCGAATTCGGGCCGACTAGCACCTGTCGTGATCCCTTTGATCGTCAGCACACCTTTGTCGCCAGCAATGCGGACACGAACGGTTCGGTGCTTGTCTCGGTTCAAGTAGCCTTGGCAGTAGTAGACCGGTTCGGCAGTCTTCCACTGCGCATCGGTTACCAAGAATTTGCGTTCGATTTCGGTTGCCATGGCATTGCGGTCAGAGTGTTGGCTTGATCAGTTGCTCAACAATATACCGAACGCGGGCGAGACGCATGGATGGTGGTTGCCAATGGGAAGTGCGAGCGAACTCGGATCGTTTCTTGACAGACTCGGGATTCGCGCTGACCGCGATCAGTTAGACCACATGCCCCAACTGATCACTTTACGTCGCCAGTCTTCAATCAACGCGTTTAGCAGGAACCACGCGTTGTTTGCGTACCGCGGAACCAATCGGCGCGGATCGCTCATCATGCGATAAAACCACTCCATGCCAAGACGTTGCCAGATCTTTGGAGCCCGTTTGGCGGTACCCGCGATGAAATCGAATGAAGCGCCCAGTTGGATGCTGACAGGAACTGCGAGACGTTGATAGTTTTGATGGATCCATCGCTCGCCCTTGGGCTGGCCGAACGCGACCAACAGAATCTTGGCGCCGGAGTCTTGGATTCGCTGGTCCTGGGCGGCTTGCTCTTCTGCATCGAGCTGACGGAACGGAGGCGACTCGATGCCGGAAATGACCAAGCCCGGATAGTGCTCACCCAGTCGATTGGCACAGTTCTCTGCGACGCCAGGTTCGCCGCCGAGGAAGTAAATCCCCCAGCCGTTGATGCTGGCTTGCTCGGCCAGACGATAGATCATTTCGCTACCAGCGACACGTTCAGGCAGTGGATTCTTGCCAGCCTTGCTGCGCCAGACGATGGGTTGGCCGTCAGCCAAGATCAGGTCTGCTTGTTGTGTGATCTGTTGCATGTCGCTTTCGCGCTGATTCAGCATCACGTAGTTCAGATTGGCCGTGATCACATAGCTGGGAGTTCCGCGGCGAATCAGTTGCCCGATGTGGTCGACGGCTTGTTCCAAGGTCACGTGATCGAACGGCACGTCCCAGACAACGGCTCGCTGCAGTTCCGGGACACTGGGAACAGGGGCGTTCTTGGTGACGACACCGCCGTTGTAGACGACGGCGGAAAACGGGGTCTGCAGGGGGGGAGTGCTGTCGGTGCTAGGCATGGCGATCAGATGTTGTGCAATGAAGTTGGCAGTGTTTTCGGCAGGGAACCGGAAGAATCAACGGAGCCTGCGTGAAAAGTTAGATCGCGTTGGCCGCCGCCGCCAAACTCAGCTCCTGATCCGAGCGATCCCGCTGAACGCCGATATCGGTTCTAACGATTGTGATGAATCCAAGTTGTTCGTTGCCCTTCGCTTGAAGCTGCCACCCTTTTCTGCTGCAATGCGGCTCTGCATCACTCATTCGCAATTGTCTCGGATAGAAAGCACCTCTTGATTGACCAGCCGCTGATTGTGTTGTCTTTGGAAGGATTGGCCACCTCGGCGCTTTCTTGCTACGGCTCGTCCTGGAATCAGACTCCCGCAATGGATGGGATCGCCAGCACCGCTGCCGTATGGGATCGCTGGATCGCAACGTCTGACTCTCCTCGTGAACTACTTCGCGGTGTCTTTGAATCCCGGGAATGGACCAGCAACTTTCGCTCGCATGGCACGATTGAACTGTTCACCGACACAGCGACATTGTTGGACGGAGTGAGCGGTGACTGCTTCGATCACATCGAAGCGTTACAAACTTCTTCGCCCGAATCGACCGAACAACCTGTGTCGGAAATTGTTGACACTCAGTTTGGGCAACTGATTGCAGCAGCAATGGATCGTGATGCGAAGGAGGAGCCTTGGAGTGTGCTTTGGCTACACAGTGATTTTTTGACCAAACGTTGGGACGCTCCGCGCGAACTGTTTCCGATCGACGAGATCTTCGAAGATCAGCCCAGCGACGAGCTGGAACTGCTGGTGGCAGATTCCGATTCAATCGAACCACTGGCTGCCATCGCGTCGATCTTTGATTCGGTCATCCCACCACATTTCAAGTTGGATTCTGATCCGCATCCAGACTTGGTCACGGCTTGGATGCGAACGTATGGGTGCCAGGTTCGCTTGGCCGACTTATTGATCGAAGTGCTTCTGCAATCGTTGGAGGATTACGATCCTCAGGTGATCGTGTTGGGGGCCAGCGGATTTCAGCTGGGACAAAACGGCTGGATCGGAAATCAGGCCGGCCCCTTACGCAGCCCCGAAGTTAGACTGCCGATGATTGTCAGTGACTGCGGCCCTCTGCGTTTCCCGCAGCTGACACCTAGCAGTGACCTGCTGGGGTTGCTTGGCGGTCTTTGCGATCGAGACGCCTCCGAGTCGCAGCAATCTGGCTACTTGTCACCGCAGCGGTGGCGGTCGCCGACGAATGATCTGCCGCCGGTGACAACGCTGTCGAATCGTGCCAAACGAGCCGTCACGACTCCCACTTGGTTCTGCGTGCAAGATGAAGATGACAGCGAGCATCTGTTCTTGAAGCCAGACGACGCGGACGATTGCAACGACGTCGGGCGGATCCGAACGGACGTCATCGATCAGCTGTTACCTTAAATGGAGGCCGGCTCAAGGAACCCCAGCGACGCAGTTCCGGCACCTTGCAGCGACTACAAAATGCCGGAGCTGCGTCGCTGTCGCTCCTTGGTCCGGCCTACGTGCGGAAGGTCTGCGAATACTTGTGTAGGCAATCTCGGAAGTCTTTTAGCAGTCGACTTTGGAAGCGATACGGATTCCAGACTGCTGCGATCGTTCGTTTGGGTTTCGCTCCGTGAATCGATCGATAGATGCGGCGCTTCGTTCGATCGAGCCGCTTGGCCATCTCGGGAATCATCGATACGCCATGGCCGAGTGAAACCAGTTCTTGAACCATCACCAGTTGGTTGGTGCGTTCCACCGAGACCGGTTGAATGGAACGCTGCCGGCAAAACGAGGAAATGTTGTCGGAAAGACAATGGGCTTCGTCGAGCAACACAAACGGGTAGTGTTCAATGTCGCCGATTCGGATTTGTTTTTTGTCGGCCAGCGGATGTTTCAGCGGGATCACCAGCAGCAGTTCTTCCTCGAAGAGCTCTTCCACCTCCACGTACCGAGTGGGCACAGGCAGCGCCAGAACGGCGACATCGAGCTCCCCCTGTTTGCAACGTTTCATCAAATTATCGGTCGTGTCTTCCTGGACAATCAGGCTGGCCTTGGGATGAACCTTCGAAAACTGGCGGAGGAAGTCTGGCAGGAAGAAAGGTGCGATCGTTGGGATAGCACCAATGCGGATTCGGCCACTCTGCCCGTCGTCGCAAATCTCTGCTTTCGTATCTTCCACGATCAGCAGGATCTGCTCGGCGCGATTTTGGAACAGCAAACCGACATCCGTCAGTTCCACCGAACGAGGCTTGCGATCAAACAGTGGTTGGCCCAGTTCTTCCTCCAGCCGCTGAATGCTGCGGCTCAGGGCGGGCTGGGAAATGTTCAATCGTTCTGCTGCTCGGGTGAAGTTCTTCAGCTCGGACAAGCTTAGGAAGTTGGCAAGTTGCTCCATGTCCATGTCTTTCAGGCCCATCGTTCAGAGAGGAGGGGGTGCCATGCGGAAAAACGGCGATGCGAAAAACGCATAGCTCGTATTCTATCAATGCATTGGACAGCAGTGGGAGACGGCCCGATACTTGATTAGATGAACCGACGGTCAGGCGACATTGCTGCCGCCCGTCTTCCTCCTTCGTATGAGAGAATTCACATGAGATCTCGATTTCCGCGTTTCTTATCGGCCCGTTGCGTTGTGCTGAGCCTCGCCGCTTCAGCATTTTCGCCTCCTTTTCTGCTGGCTCAGACGCCGCAAACGCAGACGCACCAAAACCAAAATTCGACAACGGCAAAACCTCCTGGAGAAAATGTGGACAACCTCAGTAAGTGTCCAGTGATGGGCAGCAGTCACGGGCATACTTCCGCGGGAGCCTATTCCAACGGTGATTGGTGGCCCAGTCAGCTGAACCTACGAATCCTCCATCAGAATTCGGCCAAGGGCAGTCCGGTAAACAAGGACTTCGACTATCCCACTGAATTCAAGAAACTTGATTTGGAGGCCTTAGCGAAGGATGTCGATGAGCTGATGACAACGTCGCAAGATTGGTGGCCCGCTGATTATGGTCACTACGGACCGCTGTTCATTCGGATGGCCTGGCACAGCGCGGGAACCTATCGAGTCGCCGATGGACGTGGTGGTGCCAGCTACGGTCTGCAACGTTTTGCGCCGCTGAACAGTTGGCCGGACAACGCGAATTTGGACAAAGCACGGCGATTGCTGTGGCCAATCAAGCAGAAATATGGCCAGCAGATCTCGTGGGCTGACTTGATGGTCTTCACCGGCAATCGGGCGCTCGAATCGATGGGCTTCAAGACGTTTGGGTTTGCCGGAGGTCGCCAAGATGTTTGGGAGCCTCAGGAGGACATCTATTGGGGGCCGGAGACTCAATGGCTCGGAGACAAGCGTTACACAGGTGACCGCGAACTCGAAAACCCGCTTGCCGCTGTTCAGATGGGGCTGATCTATGTCAATCCGGAAGGACCCAATGGGAAGCCCGATCCTGTTGCTTCGGCGAAGGACATCCGAGACACGTTCGGACGCATGGGGATGAATGACGAAGAAACGGTGGCTCTGATCGCAGGTGGCCACACGTTCGGCAAAGCTCATGGTGCAGCCAGCCCAGATGGAAACGTGGGACGCGAGCCCGAGGCGGCTGGAATCGCAGAGCAGGGCTTGGGGTGGAAGAATAAGTTTGGCAAGGGCAACGCGGGTGACACGATCACGAGCGGTTTGGAAGGCGCCTGGACTTCCACGCCAGCCCAGTGGTCCCACAGCTACTTTGAAAACATGTTCGCTCACGAATGGGAACTCAAGAAGAGCCCGGCCGGTGCATGGCAATGGACGCCGAAAGACGGCGCGGCAGATGGGACTGTGCCAGACGCGCATGATGCAACGAAGTCGCACGCACCGATGATGTTCACGGCAGACCTGGCGCTGCGAATGGATTCAATCTACGGCCCCATCTCAAAACGCTTCTTGGACAACCCGGAGGAATTCGAAGCGGCTTTCGCAAAGGCTTGGTACAAGCTGACACACCGCGACATGGGGCCCGTCTCGCGATGTCTCGGTCCATTGGTCGCCGAGCCGCAATTGTGGCAAGACCCTCTGCCAACGGTCGACCATCCGCTGATTGATCAGGCGGACGTTGCCAACCTGAAGAAGAGCCTGCTCAATTCTGGGCTCTCGGTTTCGCAATTGGTTTCAACTGCCTGGGCTTCGGCGTCCACGTACCGGGAAAGCGACAAGCGAGGAGGAGCCAACGGAGCTCGTATCCGTCTTGCACCGCAGAAAGACTGGGCAGCCAACAACCCCCAAGAGTTGGCTCGCGTCATCGCGAAACTGGAGCAGGTGCAAGCCGATTTCAATCGTTCGCAGTCCGGAGGCAAGCAAGTCTCGCTTGCCGATCTGATCGTTTTGGGCGGATGCGCTGCAGTCGAAACGGCTGCCAAGAATGCCGGGCACGAAGTGCAGGTCGCATTTCTGCCGGGACGAAGCGATGCGTTGCAGGAGCAGACAGACGTGGAGTCGTTTGCCGCGCTAGAGCCAGCGGCGGACGGCTTCCGAAACTACGTGGACCATGAAATTGATCGCCCAGCCGAGCAAATGCTGATCGATCGTGCTCAGTTGCTGACTCTGACAGCACCTGAAATGGCGGTGCTTGTTGGAGGGATGCGAGTCCTGAACGCTAACACGGGCAGCTCTCGTTTGGGCGTGTTCACAAGTCAGCCAGAGACCTTGACCAACGACTTCTTTACCAACCTCTTGGATATGGGTATCGAGTGGGAAAAGTCAGCAAGGTGCGAACACTTCTTTGAGGGGAGTGATCGCAAGTCGGGCGAGACCAAGTGGATGGCTTCTTCGGTCGATTTGGTCTTCGGTTCAAACTCCCAACTAAGAGCAATCGCGGAAGTCTATGCCAGTGACGACGCCGAACAAAAGTTCGTCGGCGACTTTGTCAAAGCATGGACCAAGGTCATGAACCTCGATCGCTTTGATCTCGGCCAGTGAATTCCGAGATCGTGAAGATTGTGAATTGAACGTTTGATTCGAAACGAAAAAACCTGCTGGTCCGTGAGGACCAGCAGGTTCATTTCTATAAGCTTCCGATGAAGCAATCCGAACTATGCGTCGGTTGAAGCGTCTGGAGTCGGAGCTGGTGGAGCAGCTTCCTCAGCAGCAGCAGGTGCTGCTGCTTCTGGAGCAGGAGCAACTGCGTCGCTGCTGCTTACAGGTGCAGCAGCTTCGCTACCAACAGTCTGAACGCTACCAGGAATCAGTGTCTCGCCTGGAGCCAAGTCGTAACCTGCATCGCTGCTCATGGTTTCAACGTGTCCACCTTCAACAACAGTGCCAGCGTCCATGTAGCCAGCGTCGCTGCCTAGTGAAACTTCGCCACCGCCACAGCAAGGAGCTGCAACAGGAGCAGCTTCCACTTCGCCACCACAGCAAGGTGCTTCTGCAACAGGTGCAGCTTCGCAACCGCAATCTGCAGGAGCAGGTGCAGCTTCGCAGCCGCATGCTTCTGGTGCAGGTGCAGCTTCGCAGCCGCATGCTTCTGGTGCAGGTGCTTCGCAGCCGCAAGCTTCTGGTGCAGGTGCTTCGCAGCCGCAAGCTTCTGGTGCAGGTGCTTCGCAGCAAGGCTCAGGAGCCGAGCATCCGCGAGAAGCGTGCTTTGCCTTCAGACGTGAAAGCAGTCCGCCGTCACAAGCTTTACGCTCAAAATGACCTGCAAGCAAGCCTCCGCCGCCGCATCCACGATCTTTCAGTCCGCTCAGCAAACCACCGCCACCGCATCCGCGATCACGATCTTTAAGTCCGCTTAGAAGTCCACCACCACATTTCTTTGCGTGTAGTTTTGAGAACAATCCGCCGCCACAGTTTCCTGCTTCTGCCGTTGTCTCGTTCATCGCTAGTCCAGCACCAATCAACAGTGCGAACGCGGCAATGCCGCTCACCACAGTCCGATTCATCGAAATCTCCCAAGAGTTCGGAGTGTTTGGTGCGATCCGTATTCGCACATAATTTGCCAGCCCATTCCATGGGCCCTTTGGTTGAACCGTCAACAACATGCTGACTGCCGCCCAACCCACTTACGGCATAACAGTTTAGGTAAACTGCGATAAGTTTGCCGCTCGCGTAATTTCGACGATACAGTAACCCTCGGAAACTTGATGTCAATCGGTACTCTAGGATGAATTCGAACGAATTTAGCCTTCCTGAATTCCAAGGCGCACTGTTCTCACCTTGATGACAGGCTGCTTTGCCAGGAAAACGAAAAAAACGACCGCGAAAAGCGGTCGTTTTTCGGTTTTCAAGGGAGGCGGCGAATCCGTTACGGAAGAATCTTCAACATTCGCTAATTGGGAGCGTGCAGAGATTCTTAGCGAACCACGGCCGTTTCAGGGGTGGCAGCCTTGGTTTCACTGGGATTTGATTCGCTGGGAGCCAGCAGGTTCGCCATCATTTCTGCGTTCTCGAAATCGATGATGATTGGGTTGGATCCCGGTTCTAATTCCATTGCCAAACCCGAGATTCTCCAGCCTGCGGGCTCCTTCTCGACAGCCCAGACGACTTGGAAGTCGGTCGTTGCGCCTTCCGCGGATGGCTCGCTCCAAACGCTGTGGACGAGCGCCGAGTCTTCTTCGTTGGGAACGAGTTCCGCCCGTGTGACGGTGAATCGTGCGTCCGGTGATCCGATGGGCTGGATGGATTGCCCGATTCGATTGAGTTCTTGTTGGGCGCGAACGGTTAGCAAATTGTTCGCGCTCGAGCCTTCTCCACCGCGGCGAATTTCATCCAAGAACTGGCTGACAATGTCGGTGGGTGAGGGGCCCGTTGGGGCAGTTTGAGTGGCAGCGGCGGCGGAACTGCCGCCTGCAGGCTGATTTTGGGCGGTTTGAGAGTCTGAGCCACAGCCAATGGTGGCCAGCAGACCAAGGACAGACAGGTAGTAGGCAAAGCGATCCATGCTTGGGCCATTCCAAAATGAGAGAAAGCGTACGTTGTGAGGGTCAATGGAATCGGATTTAGAGAAAGTCAGGGCGGGGCGTCAAGACGGACCCGCTTTTCGCGAATCCATTCGTGGCAGCGGGCTTTCAGTCTGTGGGGCCGTGCGCGGCGTTGAAAGCCTGGGGGCGACGCCGTGCGCACAGGCTGGAAGGCTGTGCCACATTCACCTATCGCCTTGGCTGGGATTGATTCACAATGCCGTCAAATGAAATTGATTTCACCCATTGCTGTCCACCGTTTCCTGATCAATGCCGCTCGATAAAAACAACAAAAACGTGATTGCCGTCGACGGCGAGTATGTCGATCTACGCAATCGTCCGCTGGCAGCCTTGCTGGCTTGGTTGATTCCTGGCGCTGGCCACTTCTATCAAGGACGCTATGCCAAAGGTGGCATCTTCTTTGTGTGCATCCTGTCTGCCTGGATTTTGGGATTTGCGCTTGGTGGCGGGCATGTGGTCTACGCTTCCTGGCAACCGGGTGACAAACGCTGGCACTACCTCCTGCAAGCCGGTGTGGGTGCGGCAGCGCTTCCCGCGTTGGTGCAAGGCGATCGGATGCGGAAGCAGACCGTCAATGGTCAGACCTCGAATGATTATGAGCCGCTCTGGGGTGGCTTCATGGGGCCTCCTTTTCGCCCCGTGATTGAAAGCGAAGCTGATCAAGTATCGGCTTGGTACGCCCAGAAAGGAGCGGGCTATGAGATGGGGACCTGGTACACCGTGATCGCAGGATTGCTCAATATCCTGGTGATCTACGATGCGTACGGTGGTCCGCTTGCGGTTCCGATTAGCGGTAGACGTAAGGAACCAGGTGACGAAGATGAGGACAGTGATGAATCGCCTCCGGCGACCTGATTTGAGCCTCCCAAGACACTGATTGTGCTGAACAAACCAACGACGAACCCGAGTGCCGTGCCATGATGTCGATCTCGCCATCGTACCTTTTTTATTACATTCCACTGATCATCGCGATTGCGCTCGTGTTCGGTGCAACACGGCATGAGAAAACCTCGTTGGTGCTTGCCCATGCCTGGCAGACCGGTCGCTGGATCACCGGATTCATGGCGATCATTTTCGCCGTCTTGTTCATCTTTGACTGGATGCTTTGAGCCCAGTCTGATGGCGTGCCGTTTCAAGTCGCTTCCCCCTTCGCACCTTCTTTTCTTGTAGTGCTGCTCTCTTCATGCGAGTTCTAACTCTCGGTGCTGGTACCGTAGGCCGCTGGGTTGCCGACATGCTCTGCCGTCGACGGCATAGCGTCACCGTGGTCGACATCAATCCCGAAAACGTGCGGCGCATCAATAGCGAGTTGGACGTGCGAGCGATCGAGGGCAGTGCCTCTCGAAGCACGGTGTTGTTTCAAGCCGACGTGGCTGCCGCAGACATGTGTTTGGCAGTGACCGGAGATGACGAAGTCAACATCATCGCCGCCAGCATGGCCAAGGCACTGGGCGCCAGACGCAGTATTGCCCGCGTCTACGCACCGGCGTTTCATGATCTCAGCACGTTTGACTATCAACGCCATTTCAACATCGATGCGTTCTTGAGTCTTGAGCAGCTTTCGGCCTTCGAGTTGGCCCGTTCGATCCGTAACCCCGATGCGATCCCGCTGGAACACTTTGCCCGTGGGCAGTTGGAAGTTTACGAGTTGGATGTTCAGCAAAAGTGCTTTTCGGCGGGACACAAACTCCGTGATTTGAAAATCCCCGGCAACATTCGAATCGGTTCGATCGCCCGCGAAGGTCGGATGTGGATCGCCAGCGGTGAAGACGAACTTCATGGTGGCGATCGCGTCAGTTTGATTGGGAGTCCGGAGGCGGTCGCCAAAGCACGTGGGATGTTTGTCTCGGGCAACGAACGAAAAACGCTTCAGCGAATCATGATCGCAGGCGGCGGCGAAACCGGTTACCACTTGGCCGAATCGCTCAGTCGACGCGACTACCGTATCGTCCTGTTGGACCGGGATGCAGGGCGTTGTGGTCAATTGGCCAAATTGTTGCCTGATGTGACGGTGGTGCATGCCAATGCGAACCGCCGCAGTGTTTTGGAAGATGAAGGCGCAGGCACAGCCGACTTCTTTGTGGCTTGTACAGGCACAGATGAAAGCAACATCATGGCTGGCGTGGAAGCACGCGAGTTGGGCGCTTCGCGAGTGATGTGCGTTGTCGATCGACCGGATTACGCGAACGTGGTCGGCAAACTCGGCATCGACTGTGCCGTTAGCGAACGAGATGTTGCCGCACGACAGATTCTTGGGTTCTTGAACGAGGGAGCGATCATTAGCCAACGACGATTGCCCAACGGCGCAATCGGGATCTATGAGTTGGAGGTTGCCGAGGGGACGCAAGTGACTTCGGCAAGCTTGGCAGAGTTGCCCTTAGCGGGACGCTGTTTGATTGCAGCCATTGATCGTGGCGGCTTCGTGCGAGTCCCGCGCGCAGAAGATCGTTTGCAGGCTGGCGATACTGTGGTCGCTTTGATCGACGAATCCACCACCGAAGACAGTCTCTCCCTTTTCAACTCATGATTTCAGTCTGGGCCGACGTAGGCGGAACCTTTACCGATTGCTTTGTGCTCGATGGGCAGACGCGGCACGAAACGAAGGTGCTTAGCAGCGGAATGGTTCGCGCGACCGTGACCGCAATCACGCCGCGGCAACTGCAAGTCAATGCTCTGCCTGCGTCGGAGGTAAAGCAGTTTTGGCGGCAAGCAACCGCATCGATCCTGAAGCCAGATGGGACCGCGGTTCCGGTCGGTCGGATCGCATCACAGGTGGGCGGGAGTCTATCGTTCGAACAGGATTGCCTTGATCCCTTTGTTGGTCAGTCCGTGACGATCGAGCTGGACCCGGCAACCGAATCGGTGGTGCTGGCAACGCGAATCGCTTTGGGTGTTCCGCTCGATCAACCGTTGCCGCCGTTGGATGTCCGGATGGGAACGACGCGTGGTACCAATGCATTGTTGACCCGCCGAGGAGCGAACACGGCGCTATTGGTTACTGAGGGCTTTGCCGATTTGTTGCGGATCGGTGAACAGGATCGCCCCGATCTGTTCGCTTTGAACATTCGCAAGCCACCTCCGTTGACCGATCGCGTCGTTGAGGTCGCGGGACGCTTGGCTGCCGACGGCGAGCCACTTCAGCCATTGGCATTGGATCGGTTGCGAACCGATCTCGTGGAATTGAAGCAAGATGGCGTTGAATCGCTTGCGATTTGCTTCTTGCATGCCCATGTGAATCCTGTCCACGAGCTGGCCGCCGAACAGTTGGCTCGAGAAATTGGATTCGATGACATTTCA